>CAZPED010000110.1:0-8604 GCA_964585335.1 uncultured Planctomycetaceae bacterium
CCGCTGGCGGTCGATGGCGAGTCGGCCATCGAAGCTCGCTTTGACGAAGTGGCTCAGGCCATGGCCGCGCCGGCCGAGCAGCGGCAAGATGCCCAGCGCAAGGTCTTGCTCGACTGGTTTCGCAATCATGATGCCGATTGGCTCAAGCTGCGGGCCGCCATCGACGAGCACCAGCGGCAGGCCCCGCAACCGAAGCTCACCAAGGTGATGATCACGAGCGAAGGCCTGCCGGCCATTCGGCTGCATACCCAGGGTGGCGATTTCTTCGAGCACACCTATTACCTCAAACGTGGCGATCTGAGCCAGAAGGTTGGGGTGGCCGAGCAAGGCTTTCTGCAAGTGCTTAGCCGGGCCTCGGACGGGGCCAAGCACTGGCAAGAGGCACCCCCCGAGGGTTCGCGACTGTCGTATCGCCGCAAGGCGCTGGCCAATTGGATAACCGACGCCGACCAGGGGGCCGGAGCGCTCTTGGCGCGGGTCATTGTCAATCGGCTCTGGCAGCACCATCTGGGCCAGGGCATCGTGGCCACGCCCAGCGACTTTGGCATGGCGGGCGCGCGTCCGACGAATCCTGAGGTGCTCGATTATCAGGCCAGTCAGGTCGTCGCCGGCGGCTGGCGGCTGAAGGACCTGCACAAGCAAATCATGACCAGCGCCGTTTACATGGAGTCGTCGGAGCGCGATCCCCAGCGTCAGCAGCTCGATCCGGAGAACGCCCTGTTGTGGCATCGCAACCGCCAAAGGCTCGAGGCCGAGGCGATTCGCGACGCCATGCTGGCCGTCAGCGGTCAGCTCGACGAGCGGATGTACGGACCCGGCACGCTCGATGAATCGCACCGCCGCCGCAGCATTTACTTCACGGTCAAGCGCAGTCAGCTGGTGCCCAGCATGATGCTGTACGATGCGCCCGACTCGCTGCAAGGGCAGGGGCAGCGCTCAGCCACGATCGTGGCGCCTCAGGCGCTGGCGATGCTCAACAACAAGCAAGTGCAGGGTTATGCCCGCGCATTTGCCCAGCGGCTGGCGGCCGTCGAGGGCAGCACGCTGGACGAGGCCGTCAATCGTGCCTACCTGGCGGCCTTGGGCCGTCCGGCCGATAGCGCTGAGCTGGATCTGGCCGTGGCCTACATTCGCCAGTCGACCGCGACCTACCAGGCGGCCGGAAAAAATGATGCCGTGCAGGCTGCTCTGGCAGACTTCTGTCAGGTTATACTAAGCCTGAACGAGTTCATTTACATCGACTGAGCTCCTGGGCGTCCTGAGGCGATGCACGTTCGGAAGTCCGGCGTGGCGCGTGAGTATTTCACCCGCCAGCCGAATGGCGATCGTGAGCGAGCTAGCGCGCGGCGTTGTGCCCCGTGCCGGCGGCATCGGCCGGGGCCGGAGCGCGTCGATCCCCGATCGACCCCGCCATGAAGAAGGGCTCGCCCATGCGTGACCCGCACTGGTTCGCCTCGCCACCCCCGGCTTACGCGTCGCGTCGCGAGTTTTTGCATCGCACGGGCAGCGGGTGCGGCCTGGTAGCGCTGGCCTCGCTGCTGGCCGAGCAGGGCTTGCTCGGCACGGCGTTTGGTGGCGACGAAGTGCGGCTGAATCCAATGGCGCCGCGAGCCGCGCACTTTCCGGCCAAAGCCAAGAGCGTGATCTGGTTGTTCATGAACGGCGGTCCCAGCCAGGTCGATACCTGGGACTACAAGCCCGAGCTGGCCAAGCGCGACGGTCAGGACCTGCCGGGATTCGACAAGAACACGGGCTTCTTCACCGACCAGGTCGGGCCGCTGATGAAGTCGCCCTTTGCGTTTGCCCAACATGGGCAGTCGGGGGCCTGGGTATCGGAAATCTTTCCGAAGATGGCCGAGCACGTTGACCAGATGGCGTTCATCCACTCGTGCTTCACCAAGACCAATAATCACTCGCCGGCGCTGTTCGAAATCAACACCGGTTTCAGCCGCATGGGCTTTCCGTGCATGGGGGCCTGGGTCACTTATGGCCTGGGCACCGAGAACCAGAACCTGCCCGGGTTCATCACCATGTACGACACGCTGGGCCGCGGCCTGCCCAAGGGACACGCCCAGAATTGGGGCGCGGGGTTTTTGCCCGGCGTTTTTCAGGGGACGGCGCTTAACGCCCAGGGCGCGCCGATCAACAACCTCTATCGCCGCGAGGACCTGACCGACCAACAACAGCAGGCTCAGCTCGAGCTGCTGCGCAACCTGAACAAGCACCATCCGCAAGCGGCCGAAGCCGACCTGGCGGCGCGGATCGAAAGCTTTGAACTGGCCTACCGCATGCAAATGGCGGCGCCCGACGCGCTGAACATCGAGGCCGAACCCTCGCACATTCGCGAGCTGTACGGAATCGACAATCCCAAGTGCGCTCACTTTGCCAAGCAAGTGCTCACGGCCCGGCGGCTCGTCGAGCGCGGAGTGCGATTCGTGCAGATCTACTCCGGCGGCATGGAAAATGAACGCAGCTGGGATGGGCACACGAACATCGAACAGAATCATCGCCAGTTTGCCGGCGAAACCGACATTCCCATCGGCGGGTTGCTCACCGACCTCAAGCAGCGCGGATTGCTGGAGTCGACGCTGGTGATTTGGAATGGCGAGTTCGGCCGGTTGCCAATCGTGCAAAAGGGAGGCACTGGCCGCGACCACAATCCGCACGCCTTTACCACCTGGCTGGCCGGCGGCGGCGCACGCGGCGGCGTCCATTACGGGCAGACGGATGATATCGGCCACAAGGCCGTGGTCGACCGCGTGACGGTCAACGATCTGCACGCCACGGTGCTGCGCCTGCTAGGCCTGAACCACGAAAAGCTGACCTACCGGCACAACGGGCGCGACTTTCGCCTGACCGACGTGGCCGGCCGCGTCGTCCAGGAAGTGATCGCCTAGCACCCGCTCGCTTGCGAAGCAAAGATTGCACCTCTTGATCGAAGGACGTCCAGGCAATGAAGTTCGCCAGTGTCGTGTTCTACGTTGCGGGCATTTACGGCCTGCTCAACCTGCTGCCGCAATACTTCCTCGAAGAGCGGGTCGGCGTCGACTACCCGCCGCCGGTCACACACCCCGAGTACTTCTACGGCATGCTCGGCGTGGCGATTGCCTGGCAGCTGGCGTTCCTGCTGATCGGGCGCGACCCTGTCGGCTTGCGGGTGATGATGCTGCCGGCGATGTTCGAGAAGTTCAGCTTCGCGGCGGCCTGCGCGGTCCTTTACGGGCAAGGGCGGTTGCCCGGCGTGGTGCTGGGCTTCGGCATGATTGACCTGGTGCTGGGCGTACTGTTCGTCGCGGCCTTCCGGGCCACGCGGCCCCAGACAATGCTCTAGACGCATTGCAGCCGCCAGCATGCATCAATCGGCCGTAACGCGGGATAGATCGGCGGGGGCTGCCCGGCGCCGCAGCGCCGTCACACGCGGCTCGACGAAGCGCACCAGGACTTCTCAAGCCCAACTTTCCAGCCGGGCTCCCAGCACGTCGACCAGGTGTTCTAGCGCCCCCGGCGCAACCACGGCGATCGACTCTTGGTAGATGCCCCGGCCGTAGGTCGCCTGGGTGGGTACGTAGCCCGGGCGCCATCCGCCGGTTACCGTGGCCACGATCAGCGGTCGCTGGGGGAAGCGGTCGCGCAGTGCTTGCTGCAGGTACTGATAGTGTTCGCCTTCGAGCATCACCCAGATCGCGTCGCCGAGCCCCAGCAGTGTCACCCGCACCGGCACGTGGTCGCCGGCCGGCAGCGATCGGATCCGCGCCAGTTGCCGGGTCATGCGCTCGGCCTGGGCGCGGCAGTGGCGGGCGTGCGATTCGTCGCTCGCCGCATGGGCGCATTGTTCTTCGGACTGCCAGTGCGCCAGCTCGGTCTCGGTTTGAGCGCGATCTGGCAAACCTTCGCGATAGGGAAGCCCGACGTCGAACTGCTCGACGCGCAACCGCGCCTTGGCCCGCGCTTGCTCTTCCGTCAAGGGGACGTAGCGCCAGGTGCCGATCGTGGCACCCGAGACGACTGGTCCCGCGTACTCGTAACGTACGCCGGCGGCAGGCAGCGCTTCCAAGGCCGAGAGCACGGCGTAGCCCAGCTGGCGGCCATTGCGGTCGGCGATGGCCGCTTCGCCCACGAATCCTTCGCGCGGGCCCAGATCGCCCGAGGCTCCTTGAAGAAACAGGCAGGGGGCCTCGACCGCGCCTTCGACCAGCTCGCGCATCGCGCCCACGTAGTCGGGGCTGATGAGCGTGTTGTCCCAGGCCAGTGTCGTGGGGTGGCAGGCATAGTTGACCACGATGCCCAGCGTCTCACCCTCGGGTGTTTCCACGCGGGCGACCAGCAACGTGTCGTCGGCCTCACCCTTGGGATTGAAGCCGCAGACGAATTGCCGGCGGTCGGTATCCCAATAGTCGCGGTGCGCGGCCAACTGGCAGCGGCTGGCGCCATAGACGATGCGGGCAGGCTGCAATTTGCCCAGGGCTTCGGCCGTGGCGTCGGCCATGCGGTCTGACAGATACGTAAGATACGGACCAATCAGCTCGCCGCCCGGCAGCGACTCGCGCGTGGGATCCATAAGCCCCGCCGCGTGCGTGTGCGAGAAGCTCACCAGCAACTGGTCGGGGTGCAGCCCCACGGCCTGGCAGATCGCGGCCCGGAGCTGGTCCATTTGCTCGGTCCACAACAGGCAGTGGTCGATGCCGATGATGACGCGGGGAGCAATTTCCATGGCCGCCGCTTCGTCGGCGCCTAGTGCCAACGCGGTTGCCGTGAGCGGCCGGTGAATGCCCGTCGAACGATCGTGCGTGGCGGCGCCCCACATGCGGTGATAGATGCCCACCGGCGGCGTAATGTCGCGGCGGGCCAGCGCGGCTCGGCAGTAGCTTTGCGGTAGGTCGACCGAGGTCACTTCAAGGCTCTCCAGTCGTCATGCGAACAGGCAAGCGAGCGGGGAATAGCGCGCGAATTACGCCGATTCGGAGATCAGATGCGCCCGGACAAAGTCCTCGTTGAGCGTGACCCCCAGGCCCGGCTTGTCGGGCACTGTGATCCAGCCGCCGACGGCCTGCACTTTCTCGTGCGTCAGCTCGTGTCGCAGCGGCGAATCCTCGACACAGTCCTCGAACAAAAAGGCGTCGCGGCAAGTGCTCAGCCAGTGCAGGCTGGCCGCCGCGGTCAGGGGACTCGTGTAGCAGTGGTTGCAAAGCCTGGCGCCACGTTCCTCGACGCGAGCTCGAATGTATGCCGCGTCGGTGAAGCCGTTGCGCGATAGGTCAACCTGGTAAACGTCGAGGGCCCGGCGATCGATCCAGGGGCGGAAGGCCTCGCGGCCGCACTCGCCTTCGCCCGAGGCGATGGGCACCGGCGAACGGTCGCGCAGCCAGACGTATCCGTCCAGGTCGTCCTCGCGCAGGGGCTCTTCCAGCCACTCGATGTTGAACTGCGAAAACGCATGAGCCCTGCGCAGCGCCGTGCGGGCATCCCAGACGCAGCCGGCATCGATGAGCAGCGTGCCCTCGCCAAGTCCCTCGCGGGCGCCGCGAACCAGTTCGATGTCGAGCGCTTCGCTTTGGCCCATTGGCTCCCAGCCGCATTTCAGGGCCTGGTAACCGGCTTCGCGCCAGCGGCGAGCGATGTCGGCCGTGGCCTTGCCGTCTTTGCCAAACAGAATCGAGGCGTAAGCCTTGATGCGAGGGTGCTGTTTGCCGCCGAGCAAGCGATGAATCGGCTCGCCGTAATGCTTGCCCTTCAAGTCCCACAAGGCCATGTCGACGGCCGCCATCGCGGCGATGCCCACGCTCGTGCGACCAAAATACATCGTGCGGCGATACATTTTTTGCCACAGCCGCTCGGTCTCGAGCGGGTGCTCGCCGACGATGATCTCGCGCAGCCCGCAGGCGATATTGTGGCTGAAGGGGTCATCGACGATCGCCTTGACGACCTCGGGCGACGCGTCCGCCTCGCCGATGCCTTCCAGGCCCGTGTCGGTGCGCACGCGGACGATGACCGAGTCCTGGCTGCTGGCCGTCTTGGCCTCGACGCTCTTGATGCGAAGTACCTGGCAAACGACTTGAGTGATTTTCATGCGTAAATGGATCGAGGGCGATAAGTCATAAGGGGCGAAGTAGGTGTGGGCTGGCGGTTCAGTGTATCCCCTGAAATTGCGCTGGCCAAGACGCACGGCAAGTGGGCCGTGGGTTGCCACGTCGCCATCAGGCCGAGTCAGGGCGACCAGACGCTACGCCAGAATGGCGTCGATGAGATTGCCGTGGACGTCGGTCAGGCGGAAGTCGCGGCCTTGAAACTTGTAGGTCAGGCGGCGATGGTCGAGGCCGAGCAGGTGCAGGATCGTGGCCTGGATGTCGTGCACGTGCACGGCGTTTTCGACGGTGTGGAACCCCAGCTCGTCGGTGACGCCCAGCGTCGTGCCGCCGCGCACGCCGCCGCCGGCCATCCACATGGTAAAGGCCTGCGGGTGATGGTCGCGCCCGAGCTTGCGCCCCAGCGCGGCATTCGACTCGACCATGGGAGTGCGGCCGAACTCACCGCCCCACACGATCAACGTTTCGTCGAGCAGTCCGCGTTGCTTGAGGTCCTTGATGAGCGCGGCGCAAGGTTTATCGGTCAATCCGCATTGGGTTCGCAGCCCGCCTTCGACGTCGCTGTGGTGATCCCAGGCTTCGTGGTAAATGTTTACGAAACGCACGCCGCGCTCGACCAGCCGTCGGGCTAGCAGGCAATTGTTTGCAAACGAGGCCTTGCCCGGCTCGGCGCCGTACATGGCCAGCGTCGCGGCGCTTTCGCCCGCCAGGTTCATCAGTTCGGGCGCGGATGCTTGCAATCGATAAGCCATTTCGTAGGCGGCAATCCGAGTGGCGATTTCTGGGTCGCCCACCGCTGCCAGCCGGCGCTCGTTCAAGCGTCCCACCAGGTCGATCGTGGCCCGTTGCATGGTGGGATCGATTCCCGCCGGGCTTGATACGTTCAAGATCGGGTCGCCTTGCGACCGCAGCGGCACGCCGGCGTAGGTGGTGGGCAGAAAACCGCTCGACCAGTTGGCCACGCCCGCGCTGTTGGTGCCGCTGGGCAAGACGACAAACGACGGCAAGTTCTGCGACAGGCTGCCGATGCCGTAGGAGACCCACGAGCCGATGCACGGCCGGCCGGGCAGCGAGCTGCCCGTGTTCATCAGTAGTTGGCCGGGCGCGTGATTGAACTGGTCGGTGTGTGCGGCTTTGACCAAGGCAAGGTCGTCGACCACCTCGGCCAGATGGGGCAAAATCTCCGACAGTTCAGCGCCCGACTGACCGTGACGCCCGAACTTGAACCGGGGGGCCAACAGTTTAGCGTCGCGGCGGATGAACGCGTAACGCTGGCCGCGCACGATCTCGGCCGGAATGGGCTGGCCGTCGTGTTTGACCAGCGCCGGCTTGTAGTCGAACAAATCGAGCTGGCTGGGCGCGCCGGCCATGAACAAGTGAATGACGGCTTTCGCCTTGCCCGGAAAGTGTGTCGGCCGCGACGCTACCGGGTTTGGCCCCGGGGCCGCTTGGAGGCCGGAGGCCATTTCGCCGGCCAGCAGCGATGCCAGGGCGATTTTGCCCACGCCCACGCCGCAGTCGTTGAAAAAATGGCGACGCGTGATTCGCTGTTGGACCGCACGGCTGGTTTCCATGACGGGTGCGCCTACTCTCGGGTAATGAATTCGTCGAGGTTCAACACGGCTCGCGCGCCCAGGGTCCAGGCCGCCAGTTCGGCCGAACCTGTGGCCTGATCGCCCAAGCCAAGAATTGCGCGCACGGCGGTCGGCGAATGGGCCAACTGCGATTGCTGCCCGGCGATGAAGGCGAGCAGGTCTTCCAGGTCGGCGGCCGTGGCAGGCCGCGTCAGGCATAACCGGACAAGCCGCTGAGCCCGGTCCCGCGGATCGCCGTCGTGGTCGCGCGTCACGCGCTGGGCGAGCGCCCGCGCGGCTTCGATATAGACGGTGTCGTTCAGCAGCGTGAGCGCTTGCAGGGGGGTGTTAGAACGTTCGCGGCGCACGGCACAGGTTTCGCCGCTGGGGCCATCGAACGTGACGAAGGCCGCGTAGGGGCTGGTGCGCTTGAGGTACGTGTACAATCCGCGACGGAAACGGTCGGGCCCCTGGCTGGTTGGCCAGCTGTTGCTGCCGTATGCCAACTCACTCACGCCGGCAGGTTGCGGCGGATACACGCTTGGTCCGCCCAGTTGCTCGTGCAACAGGCCGGCGGCCGCCAGCGCCAGGTCGCGCACGGTTTCGGCCTCGACGCGGAAACGGGCCCCGCGGGCCAGCAGGATATTGCCCGGATCGCGCTCGGCCAGCGCCTGGCCGACCACCGACGATTGCCGATACGTGGCACTGGTTACGATCAAGCGATGCATCTGCTTTTGCGACCAGCCGCGGGCCACGAACTCGGTGGCCAGATAACCGAGCAGCTCGGGGTGCGAAGGCGCCTCGCCGCGAAGACCAAAGTCCTCGGTGGTGCGGACGATGCCTCGGCCAAAAAAGTACTGCCAGTGGCGGTTCATCGTCACGCGGGCAACCAGCGGATTGGCCGGGTCGACTAGCCAACGGGCAAACGTCAGCCGATTGCGCGGCTC
>CAZPED010000111.1:0-1131 GCA_964585335.1 uncultured Planctomycetaceae bacterium
CAACCAGGCCGCTGGTCTGGGCGCTTTTGCCCGCGGCCATTTGCCCGGTGTCGCGCGTAATCGTCAGCGTGTAGGTTTCCATGTCGAGGCAGTTGTCGTCCGTGCCGAACGGATCCTCGGTTTCGACCGACGCTTCCTCCATGCCGAACAGGCCCAGCGAGACGATGGCCATGACCACTGGCGACCACCAACCGCATTCTTCGCCCACCGCAAACGGCAGCGTCAGCAAGTAAACCAGGATCAACTGCTTGAGCATCACCACGTAGACGAACGGCAGCGGCGTCTTGCGAATCTTCTCGCAGCCTCCCTGGGCATCGACCAGCTTGGAAAGCTGATCCTCCATGTGCCGCACGAGCTGCGAATCGAGATTGCCGGACCGGTATTCGCGCTCGATCCAGGCCGAGATGGCAAAGGCCACGGCCGTGGGCGGATTGCCAAAGCGAATCGCCACGCGACGCAGATCATCGGGCAAGAAGAAGTCGGTTTCCTCCATATCGACATTGCCCTGCAGCGAGCGGCGTAGCGCAATCACGTAGCCGGCCACCAGGTCGGCCAGCTCGTCGCCGGCATGCGTGTGGGCCACGCCCACCCGCACCAGGTTGCGGCTGGCGTTGATGATGCTGCCCCAGTGGGAACGCCCCTCCCAGTAGCGGTTGTTCGAGGCGTTCATGCGAAACACGATCAGAAAGCCCAACAGCGAACCGAGCACGGCGTGCTGCGCGGGGTTGAGGCCGAAAAAGTCGCGGAAATCGAGACCGCCGACCGAGGTGCCCAGCTCATAGATGCCCTGAATGAGCGCGGCGTAAAGCGTCATGATCACGACGCGGGTGCCGGCGCGCCGCAGGGCCGTGCCGCTGAACGAGAACACCGTGCTACGCCATTTTTTACGATCGTATTCGATCATGCTCAGTCAGCGCAGCAGCAAAGGCGGAAGGGGGGCATCCGTGAACGTTCGAGTTTCCGCCTGAGAACGCTGCAATTCTGCTGTGGCGCCGCGGAGAATGCAAGCCCCCACGCCCCGTGGCGCGCGTGGTGCCACTTTGCGCCGCAGAGCGCCGCTGCGGAGCTGCAGCCGGCACGCGAACGATTAAGCGGGTCTGGCCGTTTTCAGTCCGCTTGGGAACGTCGCGT
>CAZPED010000111.1:1231-6040 GCA_964585335.1 uncultured Planctomycetaceae bacterium
CACGCGAACGATTAAGCGGGTCTGGCCGTTTTCAGTCCGCTTGGGAACGTCGCGTTCGGATAATGGCGGGCGTGGACTGAGTGCTGGCTGGCGCGGTGGCGGTGGTCACGATTGGTTGGCCTCCTGGTATGGCGGAATCTCGCCTAGGGCGGCGCCAACTGTTAGATTTTGGGGGCAACGCTGGCATCGATATATCTGACTGCATATAACGGTCGTTCGTCGAGCACTGCAGCGTTTTCCTGGCGCGCTGCGCTTACACACCCCTGACGACATCCCCGCTTCGAGGAACCCGCCATGACCGCCGCGCAACGAGCCCACGCTAGCCGACACTCCGCCGCCACGCTGGCGCTGCTCGCCGCGCAGCTGGTGCTCGCGGCCGCCGCACATGCCGCCGAGCAACAGTTGCTCGTCAAGGGACTGGAAAACCCCGAGTCGGTCGCCCGCGGCGCCGACGGGCGACTGTACGTGACCGTCATCGGCAAGTCGGGCGCCGATGGCGATGGCAGCGTGGCCGTGATCGAAGGCGACCGGGCCGTCACGTTTGCCAAGGGTCTCGACGATCCCAAGGGATTGGTTGCGCACGGCGACTACTTGTACGTGGCCGACAAGACCCGGGTCTGGAAGATCAATAACCAGGGGCAAGCCACGGTCTATGCCGAGCCGGCCGCGTTTCCGTTGAAGCCGAAATTCCTCAACGATATCGAAGCCTCTCCCACTGGCGACATTTATGTTTCGGACTGCGGCACGTTTGTCAGCGACGCCGCGGTGTTTCGCATTACGCCCACGCAGAAGATCTCGGTGGTCGTAAGCCAGCAGACGGCCCCCGCCTTGAAGGCCGCCAATGGGCTGTTGCTCGATGGCCCAGAGAACTTGCTGGTGGCCGACTTCACCGCCGGTAAGCTCTATCGTTGCCAATTGTCCGATGGCAAGCTGACCGAGCTGGCCGCCGGCCTGGGCGGCGCCGACGGCCTGGCGCGCGACACGCGGGGGCGCATTTACGTGAGCGATTGGAAAAGTGGCCGCGTGCACGTGATCGAGAGCGGCGCTGCCAAGCCGCGGCTGTTTGTCGACGGATTTCAAGCAGCGGCCGACATTTTCTTTGACGCCAAGACCGGCAAACTCCTGGTGCCCGACATGAAAGCCGGCGCGATCACGGCCGTAAGCGTGCCGTGAGCCGACCAAAAAAGCGACCGTGCAGTGCCCGTTGAACTGCCGCGGCGACGCCGAGCGACCGATATGCTAGGCTTTACATCCCGCCCCGCGTGCCGCGGCGGCACCCGCCGATGCCTGCGAAGAATAACCGAGACACCGAAAGGCCCTTGCTCACCATGATTGACTTCACGACTTGCCTGCGGAACTTGGCGCTGGGCGCCGCGCTGTTGCTGGCTCCGGCGCTGTCGGCCGCCGACTTGGATACGACCCCGTTGCCGCTGAAAACTGAAGTGGCTTTTCCGAACGTCAAGTGGCCAGGCTTCGTCAGCGTCGAGGACTCGGGCGTCAACAACCCGTTGCGGCCCATTCTGCTCACCAGCGCGGGGGACGGCACCAACCGCGTGTTCGTGCCCACGCAGCAAGGCAAGATCTACGTGCTGCCCAACGACCAGCAGGCGACCGAGGCCGGCGTGTTTCTCGATATCGTCGACCGGGTCGCGTATGACGATAAGACCAACGAAGAAGGCTTCCTCGGTCTGACGTTCCACCCCAAGTATCGCGATAACGGCGAGTTCTACGTTTACTACACGAACAAGGCCAAGAAGCACCAGAACGTCGTCGCGCGGTTCCGCGCCAGCAAGGACGACCCCAACAAGGCCGATCCGAGCTCGGAAGAGATTCTGCTGGTGCTCAACAAGCCGTTTTGGAATCACGATGGCGGCACGGTCGCCTTCGGGCCCGACGGCTACCTGTACGTGGCCGTCGGCGACGGCGGCCTGGCCAACGACCCGTTCGGCAACGGCCAGAAGCTTTCGACCCTGCTGGGCAAGATCTTGCGGATCGACGTCGACCATAAGCAAGGCGACCTGCCCTATGCCATTCCCAAGGACAATCCGTTTGTCGGCAAGCCTGATGCCCGTGGCGAAATCTGGGCCTATGGTCTGCGCAACGTGTGGCGGCTGGCCTTCGACGCCAAGACCGGCGTGCTCTGGGCCAGCGACGTGGGCCAGGACACCTGGGAAGAGATCGACTTGATCGTCAAAGGGGGCAACTACGGCTGGAACATTCGCGAAGGCCTGCATCCGTTCGTCAAGAAAGGTGGCAAGCCGCCGGCCAACGATGAAAAGCCCTCTGGCATGATTGACCCGATTTTTGAATACCACCACGACCTCGGCAAGTCGATTACTGGCGGCATCGTCTATCGCGGCAAAGACGTGCCTGAACTAAACGGTGCGTATCTGTACGCCGACTACGTCTCGGGCAAGTTGTGGGCCTTGTGGTACGACGAAGCCCGCAAGATCGTCACCGCCAATCGCGAGATCCCATTGCCCAAGCCGATTCCGATCATGTCGTTCGGCGAGGACGAGCGCGGCGAGGTCTACTTCACGACCTATTCGCCCGAAGGGCAAGGCGTGTTCCGCCTCCGCTCGGCGAAGTAGCCAGATGTGCTCGTGCAGCGCACCAGCGCGGGCTCGCAGCCGACGGCCGGGGCCGAACGAAAGCCAATGATCCTGGTTTCGTGGTGCGGCGCTAGCGCCTATTCGCTCTGGGCTAACGGCCAGAGCTGGCGGCAGTATCGCGAGGACGACGGCCGACAAACGCCGCTGTACTTGCCCAGCGAAGCTCAATGGGAATACGCGACCCGGGCAGCAACCGCTCAGGACTATCCTTGGGGCGATGCTCTGCCAACGCCGGAACGAGCGAGGTTTGGCCACCATCGCCAAGGACATCAGTACACTCGCGAGGACTTGCCGCTGGCCGACGTGAACGAGCGATAGGGCATGTCGCCATTTGGTCTGCACCACGTCGTCGGCAACATTTGGCAGTGGTGCTAGGACTGGTATGACGAGCGGTTCTACGCATCGGTCGAGGCAACGCGGCGCAACCCAGTCAATCGCCGGCCGTCCTCTGCGCGCAGTGAGCGCGGCGGAAGCTGGGTCGGTCCGGCGGAGTTGTGCCGCAGCACTTATCGGCGTGGGCGGCCCCCCTTGGCACGTGGACGGTGCCTTGGCTTTCGCTGCGTGGGGGCCAGTCGATCGGCCCTCTAGCGGCAAGGCTCGAATTGCCGGGACGATTGGCCTATCGGCTCTGCCGCAAGAGCGCTTGCGCTTCGCTGAGCTTTTGCAGCGCCTCGGCGAACGTGGCTTCGACTTCCAACGCCGACTGGTAGGCGGCCACCGCGGCCGCGGCGTCACCATTGCGCAGGTAGATGGCGCCCAGCCGCATGGGGGCTTCGATCTGGCCGGGGCTCGCTTCGAGCGCTGCCTGGTAAGCGGCAATCGCCGCCCGATCATCGCCGCGGCGCTCGTGGACCGCGCCCAGGAACAATAGCGGTTGCGGCTTGCCCGGAAACATTTCAATCGCGCCCTGGCATTCGACGAGGGCCTCGTCGTGCTTGCCCGCGGCGCAGAGCAACTCGACCAGGCACAACCGCGACTGCATGTCGACGAGGTTGAGCCGCAGCGCGCTGGTGGCCTGTTCAAGCGATGAAGCGACCTGTCCCTGACGTGCCAGCCAGTTGGCCAGCCGCAGCCGGGCGACCTCGAAGCCGGGGTCGAACTCGAGCGCACGGCGGGCCGATGCGATCGCCGCGTCCAGCTGGCCCAGCTTTTCTTGCGTCAGCGCCAGCAACATGTGAGCCCGGGAATTGTGCGGTTGCAGCTGGACCGCGCGGCCCGCGGCGGCCTGCGCCTCCTCGGCCAAGCCGCTATCGTAGCGCAAGAATGCCAGCGTGAGCCAGGCATTCAGATGGTTCGGGTCGAGCGAGACGGCCGTTTCCAACTCGGCCAGTGCCGAATCGACTCGGCCCGATTGGGCCTGCACCATTCCCAACAGAAAGTGTCCGACAGCGAGCTCGGGCGATCGGGAGACGATTTTTTCGAGCTCGGCCAAAGCTTGTTCGCCGTGGCCGCTTGCCAGCAGGTTTTTCGCCAACAACACATGCGCTGCGTCGGTCGGGCCCAGCGTGAGTTGCAATGGCGTATCGGCGTTCATGGCGTCAGAGGCGAGAGCCGGCATGGATGCAGTCGGTGGACCGAGAAGAAAAGACTTGCCAACGTCGCGCGATCACTCGTCAACGAGCGGAGCGGTAACCCACTGCCCGCCGGGCGCCCGGAGACGCGCGCCCTGGCAACTATCTTAATCGCTCGCAGGGATCACCGCCCTATCGGGGCGGCGCGTCAGCTGCGATTGCGGTACAACGCGGGGTCGACAACGCCGCACATGGCCTGCTGGTCGAGCCCGCCGTCGAGAAAATCGGCGATTCGCGCGACGGCGGGAGTCGGGTCGGCCAGCAGCTCGTTGTAGCGGACGTCGATCATTTTGAAGGCCGGCTGGGCCACGATCCAACGGTCGAAACGAGCCAATTCGGCGCGAAACAGGTCCGACATCTCCCCATCGGGAACGTCATCGCCGCTGCCACCGCGCGTCAGCATCTTTTTTTGCGACGCCAGCACCTCGTCCAGATTGCGGCGCATGAAGAGCACTCGATACGCGAAATTCGCCGGCAAATCGTAGAGCAGCCGGTAAACCATCTTAACGGCCTTGCCCTGCGCGGGCCCGACCCATGAGGGATCACGGCGCGTCTGTTTGACGGGCTCGAACTCGTAATATCCGCGTGGATTATCATCGTCGGCCCGACGAATGTTGTCGATCAGG
>CAZPED010000111.1:6050-8593 GCA_964585335.1 uncultured Planctomycetaceae bacterium
ATCAGGACCTCCATGCCGCCGGCTTCGAGCATCCGCATCATCATCGACGTGCCTGAGCGGGGCAGACCGCTGACGATCGTCAAGAATGGCTTGGGCTGGCTCATGGAATAGTTCCGCGCGGTGAGTGCGATTTGAGAGTTTGGTTTCCCGCCCGGGACCGTGGCCGATTGTGCTTGAGGCAGCGTCATCCGTCAAGCATTGGTGGGGTTATTCGCATTCTGCCTGCGCTCGAGCGCGCGACGTACACGAATCGCTCACAAACCTCGCAAAAACCGCCGCGAATTTGACAGTTCACGGGTGCTTGGTTATAAGTGGATCTCTTGTAGTGGGCAGCGGACAAAGCGTACCTAAAATGCTTCGCTGCGACGCGAAAGGAATCGCCTGGGCGGGCGCCAGCACATCACCGGAGCGCCAGATGCCTCATGCGAATTGCCTGAAAATGCGTCACGATACAGAGCTCCTGGTCGTTTCTCTGCCAGGCCCTTGCTCCAACTCGTTGCCGCTGGCCGCTATTCGCCGCGGATCTCAGGGTCTCGTCAATCTCGTTCACGAGTCGCATCTCGCCCGCGCGGTCGCTTGCGCTGGCGAACTCGGACAACTCGGCCAATCGCGGGCCGGGCTGGTGTTGGCTGCGCCGCTAGGCCCACTGGAACTCGCGGCGCTTAACGCCATTGGCCAGGCCGAACTGGTGCTGTTGCAGCCCTGCGGCGAAGTGGACCTGGGCGATTGCGTTAGAACGGCGCGCATGAGCGCCAACCGCGTGGGCATCGTTGTCACCTCGCGTCTCGAAGCCCAAGCCGCCAGCGACGCTGGCTGCGACCTGCTAGTTGCCAAGGGGCACGAGTCGGGAGGGCTGGTCGGTGAAGAAACAACCTTCGTGCTGATCCAGGCGCTGCTCGAAGCGTTCGATCTGCCGGTGTACGCCTGGGGCGGCATCGGTTGGAATACCGCGGCGGCCTGCATCGCCGTGGGGTGCGCCGGCGTCGTGTTGGATTGGCAACTGGCGCTAACGCGCGAGTCGCCGCTTGGCACCACGTTTCGCCGACGCTTGCAGATGCTCGACGGCAGCGAGATCGCCACGCGCCGCCTCGAAGGTCATCGCGCATTGCGCTTCTATCATCAGCCAGGCATGACCGCGCGCGAGCAACTGGAAACGTTGCCGGCCGAGGCGAACCTGGCGCAATCGCTGGAGTTGATCAATCAGCTGGCAGCCGCGGGTCGCGAGCGCGACCGCTTGTGGCTAGCCGGACAAGACGCCGCGTTTGCCGTCGATTGGGCCGCGCAGGCCAGCAGCGTTGGCCGCGCGCTGAAGCTGCTCGAAGATCGCATCGATCGACAGATCGATGCCGCGGCGGCGGCCAAAGCGCTGGAGCCCGGAGCGGCACTGGCGCGCTCGCACGGCACCGAGTTTCCGATCGTGCAGGGGCCGATGACCCGTGTCAGCGATGTGCCCGAGTTTTGCCAGGCCGTGGCCGCCGAAGGGGGACTGCCTTTCTTGGCGCTGGCGCTGATGGGCGGAACGCAGGTGCGCGACTTGCTCGAGCGCACGCGGGACTTGTTGGGCGACCGCCCCTGGGGCGTGGGCATGTTGGGCTTCGTCCCGCAAGAGATTCGCTCGCAGCAGTGGCCGGTAATCCAGGAAATCAAGCCGCCCTTTGCGATTATTGCCGGGGGCCGGCCCGATCAGGCCGCTTCGCTCGAAGCCAATGGCATCACTACGTATTTGCACGTGCCCTCGCCCGGCATGCTCGACACGTTCCTCGGCGAGGGCGCGCGGCGCTTCGTCTTCGAAGGCCGCGAGTGCGGTGGGCACGTCGGCCCGCGCACCAGCTTCGTGCTCTGGGAACTGATGATCCGCGTGCTTTGCCAGGCGAACTTGAGCCCCGAGGAAGCGGCCCGCGTCCATGTGTTGTTTGCCGGTGGCATTCACGACCGCGTGGGCGCGGCCATGGTTTCGGTGCTGGCCCAAGGGCTGGTCGAGCGAGGCATCAAGGTGGGCGTGCTGCTGGGCACGGCTTACTTGTTTACTCACGAGATCGTCGCCACGGGCGCCGTTGTCGAAGGCTTTCACACCATGGCCCTGGCGACCGAGAACACGGTGGTCGTCGAGTCGGGTCCGGGGCACGCGGTGCGCTGCGCGCCGAACGATTTCGTCGAAATGTTCGAGCGCGAAAAGCGCCGGCTGGCGGCCGATGGCCTTCCGCCCGAAGAGCAGCGCGCCGAGTTGGAGCACCTGAACCTGGGCCGCCTGCGCATCGCCGCCAAGGGCGTGCAGCGTGGGACCGGCGCGGCAGGATTGGAACAAATCGAGCCGCACGAGCAACGGCGCGAAGGCATGTACATGATTGGGCAGGTGGCCGCGCTGCGCCTGGGCGCCTGCTCGCTCCGCGAGTTGCACGAAGAGGTCAGTCTGGGAGCCAGTCATTTGCTGGCCGAGGCCGAGACGAGCGAAGTGTTGCCCAAGCTCGTTGGCCCCGAGCCGCGTCCGTTGGACATCGCCATCGTGGTCATGGCCTGCCTGGTGCCCGGCGCGACCGACCCCA
>CAZPED010000112.1:0-8590 GCA_964585335.1 uncultured Planctomycetaceae bacterium
GGTGATCGGCTTTATCACCAACTTCATCATTGGCTGCATCGCCTACCTGGTGCTGTCGAGGCTTACCAAACTGCGCAAAGTCGACGCAGCCACGGTGGCCGGCTATTACGGCTCCGACTCGGCCGGTACGTTCGTGACCTGCCTGGGCGTGCTAACCGCGGCCAAGCCGGTGATCGCCTATGCCGCGTACATGCCGGTAATGTTGGCCGTGATGGAAATTCCCGGCTGCCTGGTGGCGCTGTACCTGGTTTCGCGGATGCGGGCCAAGGGTATGGATTCGCACGGCTACATGCCCGACGAACCTGGCTACAGCGGTAATGGCAACGGCAACGGAACCGGTGAGCACTCGGGCACGCACGCCGCGCACAAGGGCGGCATCGACTGGCACCTGCTGCACGAAGTGTTTTTGAATCCGGGCTTGTATCTGCTGTTTGGCGGCATCCTGATTGGCTACATCTCGAGGCTGCAAGGCGAAAAGGTCACGGCGGTCGACGACATCTTGTTCATCGATCTGTTTCAAGGCGCGCTCTGCTTGTTCCTGCTCGAAATGGGCATGACGGCCTGCCGCCGGTTGCGCGATCTGAAGACCGCGGGCTGGCAGTTCGTGGCCTTCGCCCTGATTGCACCGAATATCTTCGCTACGATCGGCATTTTCGTGGCTCATGCCTATAGCATGGCGCTCGGCAAGCCGTTCGACTTGGGCACGTACGCGTTGTTCTCGGTGCTGTGCGCCGCGGCGTCGTACATTGCCGTGCCGGCCGTGCAACGATTGGCCATTCCCGAAGCCAGCCCCACGTTGCCGTTGGCCGCTTCGCTGGGCGTTACGTTCTCGTACAACGTCACGGTCGGAATTCCGGTGTACATTATTATTGCCAAGGTAGTGACAGAGACGTGGCCCGTCGTTGAGGCGGTGACGGCTACCTCGTAGCCGGTCGCGGATGCCGACGTGCTGTTTCGTGATGTTTTTGCCGCGGTTGCGGCCGCACACAGGTCCTGGCGACCTGGGAGGAGCGCACAGCGATGGTCGATCTGGTTGAAATCAGCCGCGTCGTGGTGATTGCCGACGTCGTGCTCGAAGAAACGTTTCTGCCCAAGTTCAAGGAATTGGGCGCCAAGGGCTACAACGTCAGCCCGGTCAGCGGCAAGGGCCGCCACGAAACTCTGGAAGATCCCTATACGGGCCGCTCGCTGCTGCGGATCGAAGTGCTTTGCAAGCCGGACGTGGCCCATGCCATAGTCGACTACGTTCACCGCAAGCAGTTTGGCAACTATCCGGTGGCGGCATTCATCGACACCGTGCAAGTGGCCGCAACCGACAAGTTCTTTTAGTCCGGCGGCCGGCACCGCCGTGCGCTGCTGAAAAAGGCTCCTTTCCGGCGGCCACTCGACCGATATAATTGGCTGCTCTCGCCCCGCCCTTGGGGCGAAAACATCTGACCGGGAGAGCCATAGCATGGATAAAGCGCTCATCGACCGAGCCGAGGCCATTCAGCAGCGGATCGTTCAACTACGAGACTCTCTTTGACTACGCGACTAAGCAGTCGCAAGCCGCGGCCATCGAAGCCAAGATGGCCGGGCCCGGGTTCTGGGATCACCAGGAGCAAGCCCAAGCCACGATCGCCGAGCTTAAGGCGCTGGGCGCCATCTTGAAGCCGCTCGACGAAGCCCTGGCGGCCGCCGACGACTTGCAGGTGCTCGTCGAAATGGCCGCCGAGGACGAATCGGCCCTCGGAGAGCTGACCACGGAGCTCGACCGGCTCGAGCAACTCGTCGGCCAGCTGGAACTCAAGGGACTGCTCAATGGCCCCTTCGATTCCAAGGGGGCCATCATGACGATCAATGCCCGCGACGGCGGCACCGACGCCAACGATTGGGCCGAAATGTTGCTGCGCATGTACATCCACTGGGCGCAGAGCCACGACTACGAAGTCGAGATTCTCGACCGCCAGGACGACATCGTGGCCGGCATTCAAAGCGCCGCGCTGGCGATCCGCGGCCCGATGGCCTACGGCTACCTGAAGGGCGAGACAGGCATGCACCGACTGGTGCGGATCAGCCCGTTCAACTCGGAAGGCAAGCGGCAGACGAGCTTCGCCGCGGTTGACGTGGCGCCCGAGATTTCCGACACGGTCGACATCGAGCTGCGCGACGAGGACATTCGCGAAGACGTGTTCCGCGCCAGCGGCGCCGGCGGCCAGCACGTCAATAAAACGTCCAGCGCCATTCGTCTGACGCACATGCCGACGGGCATCGTGGTGCAATGTCAGAACGAGCGCTCGCAGCACAAGAACCGGGCCACGGCGCTCAAAATGCTGCGGGCCCGGCTAGCGCGCCTCGAAGAGGAGAAACGCGAGGCCGAGCAAGCCGCCAAGTATCAGGAAAAGGCCAAGACGGGCTTCGGGTCGCAGATTCGCAATTACTTTCTGCACCCCGACCAGCGCGTCAAAGATACGCGGACGGGGTACTACGTGGGCAACTTCCAAAGCGTGCTCGACGGCAACATCGACGGCTTTCTGGATGCATACCTGCGGTGGCGCGCAGCCTAGTCGAGCCCCCGGGGGCAGGAGTCGCGTCGCGTGATGCAGCAAGATGTGCCAACGCTTCGTGCCGGAGAGCTCGAAGTCCGCTTCGTGCGACATGCCGACCGCGTGGGTCACGAAATCTGGCTACGCGCGAACACCGATTGGCAGCCGGTACTGATCAGCAGCGAAGGCACGCCGCAGGAAGACTGGCCAGCGAGCCCGCCGCTGCAGTCGGCCGCGGTCGAACAGCGCGAGCCCGGCGCTCCACTAGCGCTGCTGGTCGGCATGGCCGGCAAAAGCCATTGGTCGGCCAGCGTGGTGCCCGATGCCGCGAGCGATCGGCTGCAATTCGAGCTGGCCACGCGCGTACGGGTAAACCAGATCGCGTTTTTGGGCTCGACCTACCGCCTGGCGCCCGGCTGGAGCGCGCAGCCGAGCGGACCTCTGCCGGGGCGCGTGGTGCTTCGCAGTTCGGAGCGGCCCGATGTGCGGGTAGTGGTCGAGATCGCCGACGGCTTTCCGCCCATGACGCTGAACTTGGAGGGCGAGCGGCTAACGATCGCCGCCGACCAGTGCGCGGCGGTGCCGGCCACGCTACGCTGGGGATACTTCGTCACGCTTCAGCGAGATTAGGCACGCTGCCGCCGCCGAGCGTGACACAGCGCGGCAAAGCGGCGAAAAATCTGCTCGACGAACGGGATCGACCGCTGCAAGGCGTCAGGTGTCTGCTGCGCGATCTGCCGGGCCGCGGCCGGCGTCACGTCGCCGCAGAGCGACGGATCGACCAGCCAATCGTCGACCATCTGGGCGGTCATTTCCGGGTGAAACTGCACGCCCCAGGCACTGCCGATGCGAAAGGCTTGCTGCGGGCAGGTGGCGCTGCGGGCCAGTTGCACGGCCCCTGGCGGTAGCGCGAACGTATCGTTGTGCCAGTGAAACACCGTGGCGCGCTCGGCCCCCTGCCCCAGCAGCGGATCGGCGGTGGCGGCCGGTAATAACTCGATCGAGTACCAGCCGATTTCCGGGACGTCGTGCCGATAAACCTGGCCGCCGAGGGCCTTGGCCAGAAGCTGTGCTCCCAGGCAAATGCCCAAGGTCGGCAGCCCCACGGCCGCAGCGGCACGCAGCCAATCGAGTTCGACCGCCAGGTGCGGAAACCGCTCGGCATCGTTAGCGCTCATGGGGCCGCCCATGACGACCAAGCCGTCGTAGGCGGAGGGGTCGAAGCCCCGCGCGACGCGACCGGGCCAATCCGCGGCAAAACAGTCGGCCACTTCGAGCGCGACACGACAAGCGGATAGCTCAAATTGCAGCCGTCCCAACGCTTCCTCGGGCACATGGCGAACGACGAGCACGCGTGGTTCCGGCACGAGAGCAACGCTCCAAGCGGGGTTTGGCGCCTAGGCCGCAGTTTAGAGCGTGGCCCGGCGGCGTCAAACGGCCGTTGCGACAAGCGCCGTATGGGCATGGCTCGCGCTGGCGTAAACCCAGCGCGTTTGTTAATTTGGGCGAAACTAGACGATCGCACGGAACCTGAAAGGAATCTGCCCAGTGAAGGGGAACCTCGTACGGCCCAAGATTCGCCGCGACCAAGTGCAGCCCGGCGACCACCTGTGCAATCACTGCACGGCCAAATGCTGCCGGTACTTCGCCCTGCCCATCGAGCAGCCGACCAACCGCGAAGACTGGGAATACATTCGCTGGTTCCTGCTGCACGACCGGGCCACGATCTTCAAGGAAGACGATCACTGGTACTTGCTGGTCTACACCGAGTGCAAGCACTTGCAGGAAGACTATCGTTGCGGCATTTACCACACGCGGCCGCAGATCTGCCGCGACTATTCGACCGACGAGTGCGAGTACGACGACGACTGGCTATACGAGCAATACCTGGAAACGGCCGAGCAGGCCTGGGAATACGCCGAGGCGATTCTGCCCCGCGAGAAAGGCCAGAGCATTCGCAGCCCCAAGCCCGAGCTGTTGCCCGTGCTGAGCTGATGGGCGGCCGAACCCGCGACGCGAAACGTCGCTCTTTTCATTAGCGCGGGCCGCCAGCCACGGCGGCCTGGTGAACAATTCATTCCAAAGGCAACCGGCCGGTGAACGACGTCAAGCGCATTGAACCCCGCACGCTCAAGGGCTTTCGCGATTATTTGCCCGAGGCGATGATTCCGCGCGAGCGATTGATCGACACCGCCCGCCGCGTTTACCGCTCGTACGGGTTCAGCCCGATCGATACCCCCGCGCTCGAATACCTGGAAATCCTTACCGGCAAAGGGAGCGAGGAAACCGACAAGCAGCTCTACAAGTTCCAGGACCACGGCGAGCGATGGGTTGGCTTGCGGTTCGATCTGACGGTGCCCCTGGCTCGGTTCGCGGCGCAGCACATCGGCACGCTCGGCACCCCGTTCAAACGCTACCACATCGCTTCGGTCTGGCGGGGCGAGAACACCCAGCGCGGACGTTACCGCGAGTTCATGCAGTGCGACTTCGACACGATCGGCACCCGCAGCCTGACCTCGGACATCGAAACCACGCTGGTCATTCACGACCTGTTTCAGGCCCTGGGCATCGGCGAGTTCACGATCAACGTCAACAACCGCCAGGTGCTCTCCGGTCTCTTGGAACAGTTCGACCTGGCCGACAAGGTGACGCCCGTGCTCCGGGCGCTCGACAAGCTGGCCAAGGTGGGCCGCGACAAGGTGGCCGCCGAGATGGTCGAAGTAGCCGGCGCCACGCCCGAGCAGGCAAGCCGCGTGCTCCGGCTGGCCGAGATCGGGGGCGACGCTGACACGATTCTGCACGAGCTCGACGCCCTGGTGGCCGGCAACGCCAAGGGGCAGGAAGGCGTTGCCAAGCTGCGCGATTTGCACGCCGCCGTGCTGGCCACGGGGGTCAACCCGGCCCGGATTCAAATCGCCCCCTCGATTGCCCGCGGACTCGACTACTACACGGGCACCGTGTTCGAGACGTTTCTCGACCGACTGCCGGGCATTGGCAGCGTGTGCTCGGGTGGCCGCTACGACAACCTGGCCGGGCTGTACACCAAGGAAGAGCTACCGGGCATCGGCGCCTCGCTGGGTCTCGGAGCCCTGCTGGCGGCGATGGAAGAGCTGAAGCTGGTCGACAAGGTCAGCACGCCCGCGCCGGTGTTCGTGCCGTTCTTCGACGCCGGCCGGCTGCACGACTACTTGCGGCTGGCAGCGCAGATTCGCACGCTGGGCATTGGCGTCGAGTTCTATCCCGAGGCCAAGAAACTGGGCGCGCAGCTCAAGTATGCCGACCGGCGCGGGTTCCGCCTGGCGGTGATCGCTGGCGAGAACGAATGGGCATCTGGCGTCTGCCAGATCAAAGACCTGGCCAGCGGCGAAAGCGTAAGCGTGCCGCTCGGCGAAGCCCCCGCCGCCGTGGCGGCCCGGCTGGCGCGGTAGCAGCCCTCTGGCCAGTTTTGCGGCGAACCTCCGTTGCCCCGGGCACGTCCAAAGCCCAGGCTGGCTAGCGACTTGCCGCCTGGCGCCCGGGGGAAAATGGTTGTCAGCGGCCGGCCAGCAAAGTATGCTAATATGTTTGCCTGAAATGGCTTTCGGCTTTTCAAACAGCGTCTCAAGGGGACTTCGATCGTGGCCACTACGACTCAACAACGCACCGGCCGGCAGATGCAATCCGGCTCCGATATTCTCGTGGAATGCCTGGTGAACCACGGGGTTGAGGTCGTTTTCGCCTATCCCGGCGGCGCCAGCATGCCGCTGCATCAATCGCTGACGGCCTACAAGGACCGCATCCGCACGATTTTGCCCCGCCACGAACAAGGCGGCGGTTTTGCCGCCCAGGGCTATGCCCGCACCACCGGCAAGCCTGGCGTATGCATGGCCACGAGCGGTCCGGGAGCGACGAACCTGGTGACCTGTCTGGCCGACGCGAAGCTCGACAGCATTCCGCTGGTGGCGATCACCGGCCAGGTTAAGACGGCCGTTATCGGCACTGACGCCTTTCAAGAAACGCCCATCGTCGAAGTCTGCCGCGGCATCACCAAACATCACTACCTGATCACCGACGTCAACGACATCACCCGGGTGATGCGCGAGGCGTTTCATATTGCCACCACCGGCCGGCCGGGCCCCGTGCTGGTCGACGTGCCCAAGGACGTGCAGCAGGCGCAGATCGTGGCCGACTACGACGCGCCGATGAATCTGCCCGGCTATCACGTCGAGAATCGCAAGGCGCGGCCCGAGCAGGTCGCCCAGGTCGCCGCGGCGATCAAACGCTCGAAGCGCCCCGTGATTTACGCCGGTGGCGGCGTGATCATGGGCGACGCCAGCGCCGAACTGCGCGAGCTGGTCCGCAAGACCAAGATGCCCGTAACCATGACGCTGATGGGCCTGGGCGCTTATCCGGGAGGCGACGCGCTCTCGCTCGACATGCTGGGCATGCACGGCAGCGTTTACTCGAACTATGCCGTCGACCAGGCCGACTTGCTGCTGGCCTTTGGCGTGCGGTTCGACGACCGCGTGACCGGCAAGGTGTCGGAGTTCGCCAAGCACGGCAAGATCGTGCACATCGACATCGACCCTTCGGAATTGAACAAGAACAAGGAAGCGCACATCCCGATCGTCAGCGACATCAAATACGCTCTGGCCGAGCTGAACAAGGTGGTCGAGGCGCCTGAGGACCTGGGCCCCTGGCACGCGCAGATTGCCGAGTGGAAAAAGAGCGATCCGTTCAAGTTCGGCAAGAACGACCGTACGATCTCGTCGCAATACGCCATTCACAAGTTGTGGGAGTTGACCAAGGACCGCGACACGATCGTGACCGTGGGCGTGGGCCAGCACCAGATGTGGGCCGCGCAGCACTACCGGCTGAAGAACCCGCGCACGTGGTGTTCGAGCTCGGGGCTGGGCACCATGGGCTTCGGCCTGCCGGCCGCGGTGGGCGCCAAGGTGGCTCATCCCGACAAACTGGTGATCGACATCGACGGTGACGGCAGCTTCCAGATGAACATCCAGGAGTTGGCCACCTGCTTCTGCGAGAAGATTCCGGTCAAGGTGCTGCTGCTCAACAACCAGCACCTCGGCATGGTCGTGCAGTGGGAAGACCGCTTCCACGAAGGCAACCGGGCGCACACGTACCTGGGGCCAATCGACAACCCCGAGGCCATTGGCCAGGGCAACCCCGAGAAGTCGTCGAGCCGCTATCCCGACTTCGTCACGATTGCCAAAGGCTACGGCGCCGGCGCCCGCTACGTGAAGGACAAGGCCGAGCTGGAAGACGCCCTGCGCGAGATGATCGAGTATCCCGGCCCGTACGTGCTCGACGTGGAAGTGCCCTACCAGGAGCACGTGCTGCCGATGATTCCGGCCGGCATGACGGTTCGCGATCTGATCAAGGAATAACGCTCGCGCGGGACGTCAGCAGTCAACGTCCCTACGGCTTGACCGCGTAAATCTTCACGCTTGCCGCGAACTGGTTGACGTCGTAGCGGCTGAGCAGATCGGCCAGGCGACGATGCACGTCGCTTCCGCCGCAGCTCGACGATTCTTGCGCGCTCGGCCCGGCACAGCAGCCGCTGCCTTGGCCAGTGATCTTGCCATAAGCGTTCAGGTCGGCGTGCGTGTCAACGATTTGCACGTGCTCAAAACCGGCGTCCCGCAGCTGCGCGTGATAGTCCTCGATCGGAATCGCCCCGGCAATGCAACCGACGTAGGCCATGATGTCTTGCGCTACTTCCTCGGGCAACGGCTGCTTGAGCGCGATGTCGCTCACGGCCAGCCGGCCGCCTGGCTTCAGAACGCGCGCGATCTCGCGAAAGACAGCCGGCTTGTCGGGTGCCAGGTTGATCACGCAATTGCTGATCACGCAATCGACCGAGCCATCGGCCAGCGGCAATCGGTCGATCGTGGTCTCGTGGAATTCGACGTTCGCCGCGCCGGCGCGGGCCGCATTGGCGCGGGCCAGCGCCAGCATCTCGGGGGTCATATCGATGCCGATGGCCTTGCCCGTCGGCCCCACCTTGTCTGCGGCCAACAGCACGTCGAGCCCGCCGCCCGAGCCCAGGTCGACCACGACCTCGC
>CAZPED010000113.1:0-8590 GCA_964585335.1 uncultured Planctomycetaceae bacterium
CCGGTTCGGGCACGACTTGAAGATGGACTGTCGGGTCCCCGAATATCATTTGGTCGATGTCGAATCCATCGCCACCGTCTGTTGAAACCAAGGTCAAAAACTGATTGGCGGACGTGAGAGGGAGATTAATCGAGAAACCAACACCGCCCGGAGAAAGGAGTTGATGTTGCGCTAATACGCCGTCAACGAATACCCACCAATCTGCCGTTCCAAACGGGAGCCCGGTTGAGAAATGCGTGAGCCCCGCGACCGCCGTGAAACTGATGTTCGACTGGCCCGGGTATTGCGATTGGATTTGCTGGAGGTTAAACGTAATGCCCTTGTTGGCTTGAAACCCAATCATCGAATGCCCGCTGCTCGCGTAATTGACGCCACCGAGCGAGGTGCCCCCATTTTGGAAGGGACCGTCTTTGATCATGTCCCACGACCGACTGTCCGTATTGGGGAATCCTGTGTATGAATGGCCTGCTGAATCGAGTGTCACCGCGCCTGCCCCGCCATCAGGTATAAACACTCCGTCCACAAAATTTACGGACGTCGGATGGTAGCTATTGGTGTTATTTGGCTGAGTGATCGTAAACATCGGGGGTGGGACCGTGCTGCCGTTAGATGGATCGATTCCATGCCCTGCCGTGCCGGTTCCAGTTCCATTTCCGCCGCCGACAATGTCGGCCAATTTGATGTCCACAGCGACTGCCTCATAGGTGTAGCTGCACGACATGGCCAAAAGAAGCGCGAACCAACGATGCCGTCTCATTAGCGTTCCCCTCTCGACAGGCGGGTTTTTGCGATTCGTTGCGACAGGCAACAATGATGCTCTGATTACCGTTATACTCTGATTACCGTTGCAAGTCTGCTGGCCCGGCATGTATTGGCTTAACCTGCTAGCTCGCTGGGTTGCGTAGTGGTTTTGTGGGGCGCGGGTGGCCTCGACAACTTGCTGTCGGGGTGCTGAGCGGCACGAGAGGTGCAACTTGGCGGTCGCCACGGCGAGCAGTCTGTCAGGCGGCTTAACGGCTCATTTGGGAGCGCGGGCAACATTTTAGCCGGCAGCGAACAGCCCTCTTGTTGCTGCCCAACACGGACAACGAGTTGTCGGTGCCAGCCGCGACGAACGTAGGATGGAAAGTGGGCGACGTGAATCCGCACCGCTACGCCGGGAGAGTGTCTTCACGCATGCGGCTCTCGTACCGATTGAGAACGTTGCTGCTCGCCGCAACGATGTGTTGCGTCATGGCCGGGCTTGTCTCCAGGCGGTGGATCGCACTGCAGCGCGATTACGCCGCGGCGGTCGAGATCGGATCCATTCCCACAGCAACCCGTCCAGGATCTATCACTTTGATTGACTGCTCTGTACGACAGGTGGCCTCCGATGGCAGTTATCATGACGTTCAACCTGCCAGCTGGAGTAGGTCTCTTACCTTTTGGCGTGCTGCGGAACCGATTCACGTGCATTGCGACTGCGTCTCGGATAAAGCTAGGGCGATTGATGCCTGCAATTCATTTCGCCGATTGACAGCGCTGGCTATGGCGAAGTCCAGTCTCTCGGATGATCAGCTGGAAAGACTGCATCCCGTGAGGTCCCTCGATCACCTCTCGCTCGACTTCAATCCCTTGACCGACAACGCGGCCCGGCGAATTACGGAGTTCACTGGCTTGAGCTCGCTGGAACTATCCGGTACCCGAATAACGGATCAAGGATTGCGATACCTTTCGCGACTCGAATCGTTGCGACGCCTGGATGTGAGCGACACACGAATCACGGACCATGGATTGATGTTCGTGCCTCGACTTAAACACCTGTCGTACCTGAACCTGGCCTACAACCCGATCTCAGACAAGGGAGTGTCACAGCTACGGGGCCTGCGTGAGATCACTAATCTGGTATTGTACGGCACCATGGTTACCGATGAAGGAGTGACCCAATTGGCAGCGATTCCATCCCTCGAGTTCGTGAGTCTTGCCAACACCTGCGTGACCGAGCAGTCGCTGGCGGCACTGGAGAAGATGCCGCACCTGCTGGAGGTGGATCTTACGGGGACGGACGTCCCAGAGGGCATGGCAATTGAATTCTGGAACCGCTTGAACAGCAGGTCGCACAAGCGGTGACGGCAATGTGATGGGAAGGCGCCAACCGCACGATTCCCATTCATCAACGAATGCGAGGCGATACGATGGGCAGTGCAATGCATTTTCACCCGCCAGACTGGTGCGTGCGGGTGACACCCAAGCTGATCGAGGGGAGCTATTGGATGGCGCACTGGACCGGATTGATGTTAAGACCCAATCCTCATTCGGAGAACAATGCCATGAGTCGTGGGAGGCTTTTCGTAGGCTTGGCAGTATTGCTCGCGTTGGTTGCGGTCGCTGCCCGTGCGCAGGATCAGAATCAGGCAGGTGCTTTGCCGATCATCTCTGAATCGGAATACCTCCGTGCCACGTCCAACACGGCCCAAAAGACTTACCTGAATTTGGCAGCGGTGAACGCCAAGAGTCCAGGCGCGATCAGCGACGAGAAACTGAGCGCCGCTTCGTTGGAATGGCTGAAAGCCGAAATGCGGTTGGTGACGACCAAGGAAGATGCGATGCGAGTCACGTCGGAGTACTTGCAGCGCGAAGGCCGGACGGTCAAATAAGTAGCTCCCCGTGCCTGAGCGGCGATCGGGGGTCTTGCGGACGGACCTGGCCGGTCAGGAGCGCTCGGTGACGAAGTCTGGCCTGGCTAACTCCCGTCAGGCTGAAGCCTGACCTACTTGTCGGGCCTTCTTGATGCCCCGGCCGGCATCGCCCCCGTTTTCAGAATCGGGGTGATGGCCTATTGTAACGCCATGCGCGGGGTGGGCGGCCGCGATCGCTGGGGCTGACGACCGCGCGCCGGCGCGCGGGGGGGGCCTGGCAACTGGTCCTGGCTGGAAGGGGCAATCCGGATGTCCGTTTTTCAAATCACGATCGCAATTCTGCTGGCCGCCACCGTGGGCACGGCGCTCTCGCGGCGGTTTCATCTGCCGCTGGAACTGACGCTGCTGTTTGGCAGCCTGGGCGTGGCGCTGCTGCCGGGCGTGCCGGCGGTTCACGTCGACAGCGAAATTCTGTTCTTCGTGCTGCTGCCCCCCATCCTGTTCGCAGCCGCTTATTTCACCTCGTGGAACGAGTTCAAACGGAACATCCGGCCGATTTCGTTTCTGGCCCTGGGGCTGGTCGTGTTCACCGTGTGCGGCATGGCCGTGATGATCAAGTGGCTGGTGCCGGCGCTCAACTGGCCGATGGCTTTTTTGTTCGGCGCGATCGTCTCGCCCCCCGACGCCTCGGCCGCGACCACGGTGACCCGCAAGGCGGGCTTTCCGCGGCGGCTGCAAACGATACTGGAAGGCGAGAGCCTGGTGAATGACGCCACGGCGCTGGTCTGCTACCGCTTTGCCCTGGTGGCGCTGGTGAGCGGCCAGTTCGACCTGGGCCAGAGCATCGGGCAGTTTTTCGTGGTCGGGGTGGGCGGAGCGGCGGTCGGCCTGGCGATCGTCCACGTGATTCTGCGCGTGATGATTCGCATCAAGGACGCGAGCGCCGAGGCGCTGTGGTCGCTGATCGCCGCGTTTGTCTGCTACTTCGCCGCCGAATCGCTGCACCTGGCGGGCGTGATTGCCACGGTCGCCGGCGGACTGTATGCCGGCCGCGCGATGCCCCGCTGGGCCACGCCCGAAACCAGGGTCGAGGCCAAGGGGCTGTGGAACGTCGTGCTGCTGGTGCTCAACGCCCTGGTGTTCACGCTCATCGGCCTCGAGCTGCCCAGCATTCTCGCAGGGCTGGGCGATCAGCCGCTGAGCCAGCTCTGGGTGTGGGCCTTGATTCTCACCGGCATGCTGATCGTGATTCGCTTCGTGTGGGTGTTTCCGGCCACGTGGCTGCCGCGGCTGTTGGTGCCGGGGCTGGCCAGGCGCGATCCGCTGCCGCCCGTGGGGGCGATCGTGGTGCTGGGTTGGACCGGCATGCGCGGCATTGTTTCGCTGGCGGCGGCCTTGGCGCTGCCGGAAACGTTGGGCGATGGGCGGCCGTTCGTCGAGCGGCCGCTGATCGTGTTTTTGGCGTACGCCGTCATTCTGCTGACGCTGGTCGTGCCGACGGTGACGCTGCCGTTGCTGCTGCGCTTCTTAACGCTCGAAGACATGGATGAGCGGCACGACGACGAAGTGCGGGCCCGGCTGGCGATGGCCCGCGCGGCCGCCGAGCAGATTGCCCGCTTGCGCGAAAGCAGCGCCTATCGCGACGACGTGCTGGCGAGCATCGAGCTGCGCTACCAGCGGCAGATCGAGCGGCTGGCGCCGAACCTGGAGAGCAACGCCTCGAGCGCGCTTGATCCCGGGGAGCAGCAGACCCGAAAGCTGATTCTGGAGCTGTTGGAATCGGAGCGGAGCATTTTGCACCAGCGCCGATCGGGCGGCGAGCTGTACGACGAGATCTATCACCAGCTGGGCGACGAGCTGGACCTGGAGGCACTGCGCGTGCGCCGCAACATGCGGCCGATTTAGGCGGGGCGAGCGCGGCGGCGAAGACCTGCGGGCGACCTTATTTATCCGGGCGGTCGCTGCCGAAGGCGATCCACTGGCCGTCGGGGGACCAGGCGGGGTCGGTGGCGCGGCCCACCTGGCCGGGCACGACGCGCGGCGGCGAGGTGGCGTCGACATCAAGGATCGAGATCTGGAAGTTGACGGCCAGCGCCAGCCGCCTGCCGTCGGGCGACCAGCTGACGGCCCCTTCCAGCCGGCCGCGATTGTTGCGCACTCGCTGCGTGCCGTCGGCTTCGAGGATCACCAGCTCGCGGTTGTTGTTCGTCGAGTCGACGCCAACCAGCGCCACCCGCTTGCCGTCGGGCGACCACTCGAAACCCGGTTCGATGCGGGCATAGCCGCCGTCGAGCAGCACCTGGGAGTCGCCGCTGGACAGGTCGAGCGACAGCAGCCGCTGCTCGGGCTGATCCATGTAGAGCAGCCGGGAGCCGTCGGGCGACCAGCGGGCACAGGCGGCGTCGGCCAGACGCGTGGCCCCCTCGCCGTCGAGGTTTTGTACCCAGACGCTCGAGCCCGAGCCCTCGTAGCGCATGCAGAGCAGCTGCTTGTCGTCGGGGGACCAGTCGGGCGTGGCGTGCTGGCCCACTTTGCGGAGGCCATCGCCGGCCAGGTTGACGACGAAGAAGTTGCGCGCGCCGTTGGGCCCGCCGGCGGCGTCGAAGGCCAGGCGCTTGCCATCGTGCGACCAGCGCGGCGAGCCGTGGGCCTGATAGCCGTCGACGCGGCAGACGCGGCGGAGCTGGCTGCCGTCAATGCGCATGACGTAGATGGCCCAGTTGGCGTCGTCGGCCAGCGACGCGTGGCTGGCCAGCGCGAGCGTGAACAGGAACAAGGCCGCACGCATGAACGAGGAGTGACGGCACATCGCAAGCGCATCCGGCTAGGTAGTGATGTTAACGAGCCACTGTTAACATCATACCGCAAAGTGCGAGCGCCGCGATGGCGGGGCCGGGGCGCTAGTCGAGCCAGTCGCCTTCGGCCAGCCGGGCGGGGGTGTATTCCTCGGTGACGTAGCTGATGTCTTTTGAAATCAGAGCTTCGACTTCCAGCTTGAAGCCGTTTTTGAGCATCTGTTCGATTTCTTTTTGCCAATTCTTCTTATGTTCGAACCAGGGGTAGCTGGCGATCTGCTTGGCGCGCTTGATGTCCTGATCGTTGAGGTTGATCCGTACGCTGGGCGACAGTCCGCAGCGCTCGTAGTCGCGCGAGCGAAGGCCAAGGAATTTGGCCTCGGGAATGGCCATGCGTTCCGACTCGTAGGCCAGGTTGATCGAGCCCTGCTTGATCACGCTGTAGATGTAGTATCCCCAGGGGTCGTTATCGAGCAGGCAGTAGATCGGCAGGTTGAGTTCGTTGTGCAGGCGGTTGAGCATGCGGCGCACGCCGCGCGGGGGCTGGCCGCCGCCGTGGGTGAGAATGCAGTTGTGCTTGAGCCAGAACTTGTCTTCGCTGAAGCGGCGCCAGACCGTGTCTTTTTCGACGTGCAGGATGAACTTGGCGGTGCACTTCTTGAAGCTGATGACGTCCCCCTCGACGATCGAGGGAATGCTGTAGCCGGCCGAACCCATTCGCGCGCAGTCGATTTCGTCGCCGCTGTCGACGAGCGTGAGCGGACCGACCATGTTGCCGCGGTTCGAGGCGTAGACGTGCAGCTCCTCGCGGAGGCTGTTCAGGCCCACCTCGACGTCTTCGATCACCGGGTCGCACTCGGCCTGGTCGTCGAAGGTCTCTTCGCGCGTGCCCTCGATGGTGTGCTTGAGCAGGTAGTAGAGTCCCCGGATGCTGGTGGTCTTGCCCTGCTCGATGAGCTGTTTGCAGCCGCTGGCGACGAGCACGGTTTGCATGTAGCTCTTGGCCTGCGAGAGGTTGAACAGCTGGCGGCGGTTGGTGTTCGAGCCCATCTCGATTCGCCGCTTGGTCTTGTTGTAGCGGACGTTCGAGAGCGTGCGCGCGGGAATATCGAGGTACGGATCGCGCTTCTTCTCGGCATCGACCACGATACGGTCGGCCAAGCCGACCAGATCGCGGAGGGTCTTTTTGTCGCGATCCGTGAGCGTGGCCTTTTTGTCGTTGCCGCCGGAAGTGGCGGCCGCTTTACGCGCCTTTTTCGCCATTCTTGCTTTCCGTGTTGCGAATGCCAAAGTTGTGTTGCGGTTCGACGATCAGCACGTTGTCGCCGAAATCCTCGGGCTCTTCCTCGACGACCTTGCCGCGCTCATCGAGCTTCATGTCGGCGGTCGACGTCTTTTTCTTGGCGACCACGAGCAGCTGATCGTACAGCTTCTTGCGGTCCGTGGCGTTGATGGTGCTGACGGCCGCGGCCACCTCGCCCAGGTAGCGGAGAAAGATGTTGCGCCGCTCCCCTTCCTGCTTGACCTTAAGCCGGCGGCGGAGGTACATGCCCAGCTTGCGGCCCACCGACTGCAAGGCCAGCCGCAGCTCTTTTTGAATTTCGGGATAGCCGGCGATCGCTTCCTTCGACTCGCTGGTGAACGGGACCCAGACGCTGGCCATGTGCACCATGATGGTCACGGGGCCCGAGGGCAACTGGCCGCGCGACTGCGTGAGGCCGTAGGAGCGCCAGTTGGTGTTCATAATGCCCTGGGTGATGGCGCAGGCGGCCGGTTGGAACTGCAGCGGCACGCGGTTGGCGTAGCGCAGCACGTTCATGGTCTGGCCGGCTTCGAGGTTCACGCTGCGCATGGCCTCGTGCAGCTTGGTGATTTCGGCCGGTTTGAGCTTCGCTGGCGAGGTGCGGGGGCCGATGCCGGCCTCTTTGATGATCTGATCGGCCGCTTCGCTGCCCAGGCCGTAAAAGGTGGTCGAGAGGAACTGCCGTAGCGTGCGGGCATCGCTTTCCGAGAGCAGGTCGCCCAGCACGTCGAGCGGCACGCGGTTGGCCGACGACAGGCCGCCGTAGGCCAGCGCCACTTCGATCTGGAAGGGGTTGCCGCGATAGACGGCCGGCGGCCGGGTGCTGGAGACGTAGAACTCGCCGGGCACCACGTGGTGCAGCCCCTTGAGCAACAGCTCTTCGCCGATGGGCGAAATGCAGTCGGTCGCCGGAGCGCTGATCTTCGTGGCCATGATGGCGTGGTAAAGCTTGTCGGCCTCGTTGCGGCCGATCTTGCCGGTTTGCCCGCGCGTGCTCAGGCCGGCCGTCTGGCAAATGCGGCTGGCAATGGCGGGGCTGACGCGGCTGAACGACGAGGTGAGAAACTGCGAGAGCGTCATGCCGCGGGCGTCTTGCAGCATCGCGGCCAGGCGGCCCAGCTCCACGCCATAGGGGTGCGGCTTGATTTCCTTGGGCTCGCGCGGCAGCTCCTTGGTCGAGCGCTCGTAAAGCCGCTCGTCGGCCTCGCCGGGCTTCGACTCGGGATCGAGATAGTGCAGCGTGACGTGCGGGTTGGCGATGGCCGTCTGTTCGAGATACTCGTCGACGCTGCCGCGGCCGCGGAGGAACTTGCCTTCGAGCTCGATGGTGACGCGCGTGCCGTGGTCGAGCTCGATCCACTCGATGCCGTGCTTCTCGATGTACTTGCTGCCGGCCTCGCCGGGCGGAATGTCCTCGCCCTCGCCCTTGCCGTTGAGAATCTCGGGCAGGTTGCGCTTGGTGTCGATCTTGATTTCGTAGTAGTGGGCCGGCTTGCGCGGCGAGACCTTGGAGACGATCTTCACCGGCTTGCCGGTGGTGAGCACGCCATACATGCCGGCGGCGCTGATGCCGATGCCCTGCTGGCCGCGGCTCATCCGCAAGCGGTGGAACTTCGAGCCGTACAGCAGCTTGCCGAAGATCAGCGGGATTTGTTTTTTGAGAATGCCGGGGCCGTTGTCCTGCACGCCGATCTTGTAGCGGTTGGGCCCGGTCTGTTCGACGTGGACCCAGATTTCCGGCAGGATGCCGGCCTCCTCGCAAGCGTCGAGCGAGTTGTCGACGGCTTCCTTGATCGTGGTGAGCAGGGCCTTGCGGGGGTTGTCGAAGCCCAGCAGGTGACGGTTCTTGGCGAAGAACTCGCTGACGGAGATAT
>CAZPED010000114.1:0-8502 GCA_964585335.1 uncultured Planctomycetaceae bacterium
CTCGAACCGACGAAACTTCGCGTCGACATGGCAGAGAGCGAACAGCTCGATGCGGCGCTGGCCGCAAGTTGGAACGCGGTGGCTGGCGACGTGACGTTTCGGACCTTTGCCTGGTGCGAAAGCTGGTGGCGGCACTACCGCCAGACGGGCTGGCAGCTGTGGACGCTCCTCGTGCGCGACGAGGACGACGAGATTATTGCCATCGCGCCCTGGTACCTCGAATCGTCGCGGTCGCGCGGCGCGGTCGATCGCTTCCTGGGCTCGGGCGAAGTCTGCTCCGATTATCTCAGCCTGCTGACGATTGACGATCATGCCCTGGCCGCTGGCCAGGCGGTGGCTGACTGGCTGGCCGGCGAGGGGGCCGGTAGCTGGGACCTGCTCGATCTGAGCGGTTGCGAGGCCGCGGATCCGGCGATCATCGCGCTTGGCGATCGGCTGGCCGCGCACGGCTGCCTGGTCGACCGGCAAGCGGACTTGGCTTGCTGGCGAACAGAGCTGCCCGACGATTGGAACGCGTTTCTGGGGTCGCTCTCGAAGTCGCGGCGCGAGCGGACGCGTTCGCTGTTGCGCCGCGCGCTCGACACCGGCCGAGTGGCCGTTCATCGGGTTGCCACCGACGAGCAGTTGGACGCGGCCTTCGAGGTGCTGGTCGACCTGCACCAGAAACGCCGTCGCAGTCTGGACCAGAGCGGCTGCTTTGCCTCGGCCAGCTTTGGCGCGTTTCATCGCGAAGTTGCCCGCAAGCTGCTGGCCGAAGGGGCGCTGCGCATGTTCTGGACCGAGCTGGACGGGCGGTCGCTGGCCGTGGAGTACAGCTTTGTTGGCGGCACGACCATCTACTACTACCAGGGCGGTTTCGAGCCCGAGCTGGCCGACGAGCGGCCGGGCTGGCTGAGCTTTGCCATCTCGCTCAAGCTGGCCATCGACGAGGGCTATCAGGCCTTTGATTTTCTCCGCGGCGACGAAGCTTACAAAGCCTCGTGGGGCGCGGTGGCCAGGCCGCTGGTGCGCGTCCGCGTGGCCGGTCGCCAGTCGTCGGCCCGGCTGCGGTTGCGGGCCTGGCGCGCGTGTCAAAGCGTGAAGTCGTGGACCCGTCGCGTGATGACGCACCTGAAGAGGAAATCGCGATGTTCTCAGCCTCACTAGCCCTGCTAGGCCTGTACTACTACGCCGACTATCCGTGGCGCGCTTGGCGCAACGCGCGGCGCTACGCGCGTGGCCAGGCTCCGGCCATCGTCCTGTTCTATCACCGCGTGGCCGACGACCGGGCCAACGACTGGACCTGCTCGAACGCCATGTTCGCCCGGAAGATCGATTGGCTCGAGCGCCGCTTCGACATGGTCTCGCTGGCCGAGGCCCAGCGGCGGATTCGCGCGGGCCACAATGAGCGGCCGTGCGTGACGATCACTTTCGACGACGGCTATGCCGACAACTGCACGTTCGCGCTGCCGTTGTTGATCCGCAAGCAGATTCCCTGCACATACTTCGTTTCGTCGCAAAACATTCTGGAAGGCTGGCCTTTCGCGCACGACGCCGCGCAGATGCGGCCGCTCAAGCCCAACACCCCCCAGCAGATTCGCGAGCTGGCCGACGCCGGCATCGACATTGGCGCGCACACCCGCACCCACGCCGACCTGGGCCAACCGCTGGGTGCCGATGCGCTGTACGAGGAGATTGTCGTGGCCCGCGACGAGCTCGAGCGGATTGCCGGCAAGCGCGTGGCCTACTTCGCATTTCCCTACGGGCAGGTTGGCAATCTCAGCCCGGCCGCGTTCAGCCTGGCCCGCGAGCACGGCTACGACGGCGTCTGCTCGGCCTACGGCGGTTTCAACTTTCCGGGCGACGACCCCTTCCACTTGCAGCGCATTCACGTCGACGACGACATGATCAGACTGAAGAACTGGGTAACGCTTGACCCGCGCAAGTTGCGGGGCAGCGTGCGATACGAGTACGCGGGAGGGCGGACGGCGGCCGCCCCGCCGCTGGGAGTAAGTTCATGACGGCCACGTTGGAACTCGAACCCGAGGCACTGCCGGCCGCCGCGCCGACCGCGGGTGGCATGCGCAGCGAGACGCTGGCGGCCAGCGTCGTGATACTGCTGGTCATGACCGTGGCGCAGCGCCTGGTGGGCTTTGGCCGCGGCATCATGTTCTGCCGCTGGTTGCAGCCCGAGGAACTGGGGCAGTGGGACCTGGCGTTCGGCTTTTTGAACCTGGCCGCGCCGGTCGTGGTGCTGGGCTTGCCGGGCTCGTTTGGTCGCTATGTCGAATACTTCCGCCATCGCGGGCAGTTTCATACGTTCTTGCGCCGCACGGCCGCCGTGGGCGCGCTGGCCACGGTCGTGGCCGTGGCGGCGATGATCGCCGCACGCCAGTGGTTTTCCGAACTGATCTTTGGCCAGCCGGGGCTGTCGACAGCGGTGGTCTGGCTGGCGGCCTGCATGGCGATCGTCATTTGGCACAATTATCTCACGGCGCTGTTCATCGCGGTGCGGATGTACCGCATCGTCACCGTGCTGCAGTTCGTGCAAAGCGTGGGGTTCGCCGTGGTCAGCCTGTCGCTGATGGCCTTCTGGCCCGCGGGCGCGATCAGCATCATCGTGGGCTACGCGGCGGCCACGCTCGTATCAGGGCTCGGCTCGTTCTCCTGGGTGCGCGAGTTATCGGCCGGCGAGCCGGATAGCGCGGCGCCGCTCGCGCGCGGCGAATTTTGGGCCAAGCTGCTACCGTTTTCGGTCTGGATGTGGACGACGAACCTGCTGGCCAACCTGTTCGAGGTGATCGACCGCTACATGATCGTGCATCACAGCGGAATGTCGTCGATCGAAGCCTTGCGCCAGGTAGGTTACTACCACAGCTCGCGGATCGTGCCGCTGTTGTTCGTGGCCGTGGCCGGGCTGCTCGGTTCGCTGATCACGCCGCACTTGAGCCACGACTGGGAGTCGGGGCGGCGCGACGCCGTCGCCGACCGCTTGAACCTGGCGCTGAAGGTGCTGTTGTTCTCGCTGTTCGCTGCCTCGCTGGCCGTGCTGTTTTGCGCGCCGCTATTGTTTCAAGTCGGCTTCCAGAACAAGTTCCAGGGCGGCTTGGATGTTCTGCCCTGGACGCTGACCTATTGCGCCTGGTTCGGCACCGTGGCCGTGGCGCAGAACTACTTGTGGTGTGCCGAGCGGCCCGGCCTGACCAGCTTTGCACTGCTGATCGGTCTGGTCGTGAACATCGCGATCAACCTGGTGCTGTTGCCGCGCTATGGACTGGAAGGAGCCGTGTGGGCCACGGCCGTGGCCAACCTGGTGGCGCTGGCGCTGACGTACCTGTTTAGCGCCTGGCAAGGCATGCGCGTCGACCTGGGCACCTGGCTCTTGACGCTCTCCTTGGCATCGCTTGGCTTAGGGCCGTGGATGGCCATGGCCGTGCTGGCCACGATGGGCAGCATGGCCGTCTTGGGCATTGGCGTGCTGAATGTCAACGAACGCGCGGAACTGTGGAGAACCGCGGTGCAAGGCTATCGGCGCATCAGCCAGGTCGTCCGCCGGGGCGCGACCGCGAGCCCTGGCATCAATCATTGAAACCGGATTTGCAACTCAGAGAGACCAACCTGCGAAGGATCCCTGACCATGTGGCTACGCAATCGACCACGACTGCCGCTCGACGACCGAGGCCCGTTGCGCGTGATGTTCGTCATTACGTCCATGCCCGTCGGGGGCGCCGAAACGCTCTTGGTGAACCTGATTCGCGGCTTGGACCGCGATCGTTTCTCGCCCTCGCTGTGCTGCCTCAAAGAGTTGGGACCGCTGGGCGAACAACTGGCGGCCGAGATTCCCACCTTTCACGACCTGATTGCCTGCAAGTACGACCTGCGCATCGTTCGCAGGCTGGTGCGGCTGTTTCGCTCTCAGCGGATCGATGCGGTCGTCACCGTGGGGGCCGGCGACAAAATGTTCTGGGGTCGCCTGGCCGCGCACCTGGCCGGTGTGAGCGTCGTCGTCTCGGCGATTCACTCCACGGGCTGGCCCGACCGGATCGGCCGGCTCAATCGCCTGGGCTTTTTGACGCGCTGGACCGATGCCTTCGTGGGCGTGGCCCAGGAGCATGGCCAGTACCTGTCGACCGTCGAAGGCTTTCCGGCGGAAAAAGTGTGCGTGATACCGAACGGAGTGAACGCCAGCCGATTCAATCCGCGGCGAAGCGGCGAGCACGTGCGCGGGGAGCTGGCCATTGCGCCGGGATCGCCCGTCGTGGGCATCGTGGCCGCGCTGCGGCCCGAGAAAGATCACGAGCTGTTTCTGCGGGTTGCCGCGCAAGTGCGCGAGCGAAATCCCAGTTGTCAGTTTCTGGTGGTCGGCGACGGCCCCTTGCGCGGCGGGCTCGAGCAGCTCAGCCAATCGTTGGGCCTGGCCGGCGCGGTGCACTTCCTGGGCAATCGCGACGACGTGTGCGATGTGCTGGCCGCGATCGACCTGTTCGTGCTCACCTCGAAGATGGAGGCCAACCCCGTCTCGATTCTCGAAGCCATGGCCACGGGCAAACCCGTCGTGGCGCCGCGGGTCGGCTCGATTGCCGAGTCGGTGCAAGACGGCAAGACCGGCTACCTGGCCGCCGCGGGCGACCAGCAGCAGATGGCCGCGCGCTGGACCGAACTGTGCGGCAATCCGATGCGGGCCATGGCCATGGGCCGGGCCGCGCGGCAAGCGGTCGAGAGCCACTGGTCGCTCGAGCGGATGGTCGAGGGCTACGAAAACCTGATCAGCCAGATTTATCGGGCCAAGACCGAAGGGAGCCGCGCGAACCAGCCGGGACAGGTGGCGACGGCCGAAAAACCGGCCGCCACGGCCTGAAAAAAGGCCGAGAAACGGGGCATTGTGGCGGCGAGGGTGTCCGGCCGGGCCCCGGCGGCAACTAACAACGACGAGCCCGGCTGCGGCCTTTGCGGCCCTGACCGGGGAATGTTAATATGCCACGGACACGCCTCGCATGGCCAGCGTTGACCACCGCTCGCCCTCGAACCCGTATTCGGCCGACGTTCGTCGGTCTGTACCCCTGCCGATCGATTTCGCGGCACAGGGGGGACCGCGCCCAATCGAGTGGAGGCGTGCGGCAAGTGGTGGTCCAGCCAAACCAACGATGACCGGAACTTTATTGGCAGTGGTGGCTCGCATTCTCAGCGGGGCGAGCGTGCGCTGGATCGATTGCCAGCCCGACACTTGCCAGCGCGTGTACTTTGCCAACCACACCAGCCATTTGGACGCGATTGTGTTGTGGTCGGCGCTCCCCTCGCCGCTGCGCGGGCTGACGCGCCCCGTGGCCGCCAAGGACTATTGGGAGAAAGGCGCCGTGCGCCGCTACATGGCGCGCACGTTCAACGCGCTGTTGATCGACCGCACCGACATCAAGGTGCACCAGAGCCCGGTGGACCTGATGTTGCGCGAAATTGGCGACCGGCAGTCGCTGATCGTCTTTCCCGAGGGGAGTCGCAATACGGAATCGGAACTGCAAGAATTCAAAAGCGGCTTATACTATCTGGCCAAGAAGCGGCCTGACCTGGAACTGGTGCCGGTGCACATCGACAACCTGAACCGGGTGTTGCCGCGGGGGGAGTTTTTGCCGGTGCCGTTGTTGAGCCTGGTGACCTTTGGTCCGCCGATGTGGCTCGAGGCTGGCGAGCCCAAGGTCGACTTTCTCGAGCGCGCCCGCGACGCGGTGCGCCGCCTGAAGGAACTTTAGGATCACCGATGCTCGACGACGTAAGGACATTGAGCCTGGTGGGCGGAGTGTTGGCGCTGCTGCTGGCGGCCACCACGATCGGCCAGCGGCTCAAGGTGCAAAAAGATATCGGCCTGAACCCGGCGCTGGTCGAGGCCTTTAACCTCCGCATTCGCTCGTGGTGGTTGATGTGCACGGTGCTGGCCGCCGCCTTTCTGCTGGGGCCCGCCTCGCGCCTGGCCACGGTCGTGATCTTCTTCTTCATCTCGTTCTGGGCGCTGCGTGAGTTCATCACGCTGACGCCCACGCGGCTGGGCGATCACCGGACGCTGTTCTGGGTGTTCTTTCTGTTCACGCCCGCCCAGTACGCGCTGGTGGGGCTGGGCGTGCAAGATTACGAAACGCTATTCAGCGTGCTGATCCCCGTGTACGCCTTCTTGTTCATTCCGGCCCGCGTGGCGATGGCGGGCGACTACAAGCGGTTTCTGGAGCGCACGGCCAAGATTCAGTCGGGCCTGATGATTTGCGTGTATTGCCTGAGCTACGCGCCGGCGCTCTTGAGCTTGCAGATACCTGGATACGAGGGGCAGAACCCCCGGCTGCTGTTTTTCTTCGTGCTGGTGGTGCAGCTCAGCGACGTGCTGCAATATGCCTGGGGTAAGCTGCTGGGGCAGCACGTGATTGCCCCGGCCATCAACCCCAGCCGCTCGTGGGAAGGTGTTTTGGGCGGGGTGGCCAGTGCCACGCTGCTGGGCACCGCGCTGTGGTGGGCCACGCCCTTCGAGCCCTGGGAAGCGGCGGGCATGTCGCTGGTCATTTCGATCATGGCCTTTGCCGGCGGCATGACCATGTCGGCCATCAAGCGCGACCGCGGCGTGAAGGACTACGGCACGCTCGTCGTGGGGCATGGCGGCGTGCTCGACCGCATCGACTCGATTTGCTTCGCCGCGCCGGTGTTCTACCACCTGACGCGGCACTTCTTCGTCACCGGCGGCTGACGCGTCTGGTTAGTCTTCGCGATCGGCCGGATAGTTGACCGTGGCTGCTTCGGCACTGGGCGATCCCGGCGGCCGGCTCCATTCCAAAATCACTTGCCGCGGGCGCTGAATGGGCTGCGGACGCGTGGCTTGCCGCGCCGCAGGTTCCGCGTCGGCCACCGGACCGATTTGCATCGCCGGGTTCGCACCGGAAACTTCGGCGCTGGCCACTTCGGTCGGCGCCGGCTTGGGCTTGCGCCATTCCGTGGCGGGTTGCGGTTCGCTCGGTTCGGGCGCTTCTTGCGGGCGAGCCGCCAGTTCATACACGCTGGGGCCATCGGCATCGGCTACGTCCGCAGGACCGGGCAGTCGATCGGGCTGACTCCCCTTGGCGCCCGCCGGCTCGTTGTTGGCAATCGCGACCAGTTCGGGCGTTTCATCCGGAGCTTGAATGGCGGGGCTGCCCTGGCGCACCCAGGCGAGCCAGGTGTGTTGCAGCGAGTCGAGGCTTTGGATGCCGTAGTACTTGCGCGTGGCCCGCGACCAGTTTTCGTCGGCCATGCCGTCGGCCAGGAAGTCGAGGAACTTGCGCTTGCCACCCTGGGCCACGAGGAAGCGGGCCACCGAGTAGCCTTGCGAGTACAGCGGCATCACGTCGTGCGGGTATTCCTTCATGGCGAACATGCGGTTGAAGGCGATGCCCCGGTTCGTGTGCAGAAACTCGATCAGCATCGTGTGCTGCTTTTGCTTTTCGCTGGGATGCTCGACGGTGGTGCAGGCGCCCTCGTCGGCCCAGCGGGGCAGGGGACGGCGAAAGTGCGTGGCAAAGATCGTGTGCGTCACTTCGTGCGGCAGCACCGAGTCGAGAATGCGGACCAGCGAGCCTTGAATCGTCATTCGCCAGCCGAACACCTCGCCGTGCTCGAACACGAAGCTGGTGGCGCCGCCGGCGCCCAGGTTGTCGCCGACTTGCGCGGTGATCGGGCAGGGTTGCGACCAGTTGGGCATGGACTTGCCGAGCCATTCGACGGCCAGCTCGCGGCGATATTTCTCGGCGGTTTGGCCGATCTGCTGGGCCATTTGTTGCGAGGGCGCTTCGACGATGAAATTGGGCGTGCGGTAACTGGCGCCCATCGAGGCGATTGCGGCCGCCAAGATGGCGAACCGCGCGAAGTGAGCTTCCATGCTCTACGAGCTCCTGCTGTCGAGGAACGAAGGCGGCTACTTCCCTGCAGCCGACCCGGCGTGGCGGCTTAAGCAACTGTCGGGCCACTCGCTCGCCTGGCGCGATGCGCGGCGGCCCTAAACGCTTTTGCTGAAGGACAAAGGAAGGTAACGGGATGGTTCGTTCGGAAGGCGCCAGATCCGCTTCTGGCCTGTAAAGTTTGCAAAGCTTACCCGAACTGCCGCGAAATCCACAGGTCAGTTCTCGCGCCGCGCGTGCGCAAAATGCGGTACGTCATGCATGCAACCCGGCAGGCGGGCACGCGCTATTTCGCGCTGCGCAAAGCCTCAGCCCGCGCGGCCCGCGAGCAAGCGCACGAGCGCCTCGTTGGCCGGCGGAAAGCGGTATTCGCCGAGCGTGCTAGCGGGCACCCAGCGGTAACGGCCGGCCAGCGGCGCGGGCGCGGCGTCGCATTGCGCGGCAAAGAAGTGCAAGCGCACACGCCCATGCGCGTACGCGTGCAATACGCTTGGGTATTCTCCGGTGATCGTCACGTGCAGGCCGGTTTCTTCCAGGCTCTCGCGCACGGCGGCCTGGGCGGGGCTTTCGCCGGGCTCGACCTTGCCGCCGGGAAACTCCCAAAAGCCGGCCAGCGGAC
>CAZPED010000115.1:0-8481 GCA_964585335.1 uncultured Planctomycetaceae bacterium
CAGGCTGTCAGCAGGCTAATACCTACGTGGAGCCGCCGCCGCCCGAGGTGACCGTGGCGCTGCCGCTGGAGCGCGACGTGACCAGCTACACCGAAGTGACCGGCACCGCCCAGCCGGTAACGACCGTCGACATTCGCGCCCGCGTCAAGGGCTTTCTTAAAGAGCGCCACTTCCAAGAGGGTTCCCAGGTCAAGCAAGGTCAGCTGCTGCTGGTCATCGACGAAGAGCCATTTCAGCTGCAGCTCGACCGGGCCAAGACGCAACTAGCCGAGGCCGAAACCACGCTCAAGAAAGCCCGCAATGCCATGACCCGGGAGGTCGCCCGGGCGCAGCAAGCGCTCGACGAAGCGCAGCTGCTGTTGGCCCGGCTCGATGAATCGCGGATTCGCACGCTGATGTCGCGTGGCGCCACGACGCGCGACGAGATGGACCGGACCGAGGCGAATCTCAAGAAGGCCGAAGCCCAGTTCGCGGCGTCCAAAGCGAATCGCGAGCAAGCCGAAGCCGACTACGAGACGAACATTCTGGCAGCTCAGGCGACGATGCTCGGAGCGCGAACGGCCGTGCGCAACGCCGAAATCGAACTCGGCTACTGCCGCATGACTTCGCCGATCGACGGCCGCATCAGCCGCGTCCACCAGGACGTGGGCAACCTGGTGGGCGACAATCAATCGACGCTGTTGGCCACGGTCGTCAAGCTCGACCCGATTTACGCCTATACGAATGTCAGTGAGTACGATCTGCTGCGCTATCGCGACCGGCCCAACGGCGCCGAATCGCAGGTCGAGAGCACGGTGCCCATGGAAATGGGCATGGCCAACGAAGATGGCTATCCACACCGCGGCCGAGTCGATTACCAGGATCCACGCGTCGACGCCGACACCGGCACGATTCGGGTGCGCGGCATTTTCGACAACCCCGATGGCGCCATCTTGCCCGGGCTGTTCGTACGGCTGCGCGTGCCGCGCGAAACCAGGCAGCGAGCGCTACTGGTGCCCGAGCGAGCGCTAGGCATCGATCAATCGGGCCAATACCTGTTGGTGGTGGGGGCCGACGACGTTGTCGAGTACCGACCGGTTCAGGTCGGCACGCTCGTAGACGGCATGCGAGTGGTCGAGGGCAAGATCGGACCGCGAGACCGGGTGGTTGTCGACGGGCTGTTGCGGGCCCGGCCGAAGCTCAAGGTCAGTCCCAAGCAAGACGGGCCGGGGGCGCAAGTGGCGGGCGACGCCGCCCAAGCGCGAACGGCCAGCTCCGACGCGCAGCACTAGAGAACCGCGAACCTGGGGGTAGCATGTTTTCGCGGTTTTTCATCCGCCGGCCGATCTTTGCCAACGTGATTGCCATCGTCACGATTCTCGTGGGCGTGGTCACGCTGTTTGGTTTGCCGATCGAACGCTACCCGGAAATTACGCCCCCCACGGTGATGGTGACGGCGTTCTATCCTGGAGCCGATGCTAAGATTCTGTCCGACACAGTGGCCGCCCCCATCGAGCAGGAGATCAACGGCGTCGAAGGCATGCTCTACATGTCGTCGACCTGTTCGAGCGACGGCTCGTACAAGCTGACGATCACGTTCGAGGTGGGCACAAATCTCGACGAGTCGCAGGTGCTGGTGCAAAACCGGGTGGCAATTGCCGAGCCCCGCCTTCCCGAGGAAGTGCAGCGACAAGGCGTTTCGACCAAGAAGCAATCGACCAACATCGTGCTGGCCGTTTCGCTCATCTCGCCCGACGACCGCTACGACGATCTGTACCTGAGCAACTATGCCACGCTGCGCGTCAAGGATCAGCTCAGCCGCATTCGTGGCGTCGGCGAAGTGCAGGTCATTGGCAGCAGCAACTATGGCATGCGGATCTGGCTCGACCCCGAAAAGCTCAAGGCCCGCAATCTGACGACCGAAGACGTGCTGCTGGCGATTCGCGAGCAGAACGTGCAAGTGGCGGCCGGGCAAGTCGGCCAGTCGCCGGCACCCGTCGCCCAGGGCTTCCAGTTCAACGTCACCACGCAAGGCCGGTTGAGCGATCCCGACGAGTTCGACGAAATCATCATCAAGGCCGACGACCGGGCCATCGTCGGCGGCGACCCAAACGGCTCGGGGGCCGCCAAGTTCACACGACTGAAGGACGTGGCCCGCGTCGAGCTCGGCTCGCAAACCTACGACCAGTGGTGCGAAATCAGCGGCCAGCCGGCCGCCACGCTGGCCGTGTTTCAACTGCCGGGGGCCAACGCGCTCGACGTGGCCGAGGCCGTCAAAGAGTCGATGGAACACCTCAAGCCATCGTTTCCCGACGGCCTGGACTATCAGATCCCCTTCAACACCACGATCTTTGTCGAGGAGTCGATTCACGAGGTTTACAAAACGCTGATCGAAGCCGGCGTGCTGGTGCTGATCGTGATCCTGCTCTTCTTGCAGGATTGGCGGGCCGTGCTGATCCCGGCCACGACCGTGCCGGTCACGATCATTGGCGCGTTTGCGGCCATGGCCGCTTTGGGCTTCTCGGTGAACATGCTGACGCTGTTCGGACTGGTGCTGGCGATCGGCATCGTCGTCGACGACGCCATCGTGATCGTCGAAAATGCCGTACACCACATCGATCGCAACAAACTACCTCCTAAAGAGGCGACGATTCGCGCGATGGACGAGGTAATCGGGCCCGTCATCGGCATCACGCTGGTGCTGATGGCCGTGTTTCTACCAACGGCCTTTTTGGGCGGCATCACGGGTCAGCTCTACCGGCAGTTCGCGCTGACGATTGCGGCCACGGCGATCATTAGCGCAATTAACGCCGTGACGCTTAAGCCCGCCCAATGCGCGGTGTATCTGCGGCCAACGCCCGAGCGTAAGAACTTCGTCTATCGCTGGTTCAACGCCGTGTACGACCAGTGCGAGGCCGTGTATACGGCTATCATCCAGCGGCTGGTTCGCAACACGGCGCTGGTGATGGTGGGTTTCGCGGCTCTCGTGGTCCTGACCGGCTGGTGGTTCACGCGGCTGCCGACTTCGTTTTTGCCAACCGAAGACCAGGGCTTTGCAATCATCGGCATTCAACTGCCCGACGCGGCCTCGCAAACGCGCACCCGGGCGGTTGTCGAGCGGGTTAACACGGTGCTGAAGAACACGCCTGGCGTGGCCGGCTGGTTCTTGATCGGCGGCAACTCGATTCTCGATCAGGCGATCGCCTCGAACGCGGCGGCCATGTACGTAACCTACACGCCCTGGTCCGAGCGCATCGGCAAGCCGGGATTGAGTCAGGACGAAATCCTGGGCAGCCTGATGGGGCAGTTCCAGCAGATTCGCGAGGCGATGATCTTCGCCTTTCCGCCTCCGGCAATCATGGGGCTGGGCGTGGCCGGCGGCTTTCAAATGCAACTGGAAGATCGTGGCGGCGTGGGTGTCGGCGAGCTGCAGCAAGTGCTCGACGAAATGGTGCGCGACGGCAACTCGCAAACCGGGCTGGTCGGCCTGCGCAGCACGTTCCGCTCGGGCGTGCCCATGATTCACGCCGAAATCGACCGCGTGAAGGCCAAAAGCCTGGGCGTGCCGCTGACGACGATTTTCAGCACGCTGCAAACGGCGCTCGGCTCGGCCTACGTGAACGATTTCAACCGTTTTGGCCGCACCTACCAGGTGCGCGTGCAGGCCGACCAGAAATTCCGCCTGGAACCAGAGGACATTCGCCGCCTCGAAGTGCGCGACCGTCAGGGCAACATGGTGCCGCTGGGCACGCTCATCAAGGTCGAAAAACGCCTGGGCCCGCAAATCATCCCGCGCTACAACTTGTACCCCTCGGCGTCGATCACCGGCAGCGCGGCGCCGGGCTACAGTTCGGGGCAGGCGCTCGAGCTGATGGAGCAGATGGCCGCGCGGAAGCTGCCCTCGTCGATGGGTTCCGAGTGGACCGGCATGTCGTTCCAGGAGAAGCGCGTCGGCTCGCAGGCAATCTACGTGTTTGGCCTGGCGGTGCTGATGGTCTACCTGGTGCTGGCCGCCCAATACGAAAGCTGGCTGATGCCGGCCGCCGTGATTCTGGTGGTGCCGCTGGCCCTGTTGGGCACCGTGGCCGCGGTGGCCGTGCGCGGCATGGATAACAACATCTACACGCAGATCGGCGTGGTGCTAATCATTGCCTTGGCCAGTAAGAACGCCATTCTGATCGTCGAGTTTGCCCGCGAGTTGCGGGCCCACGGCAAGTCGATTCTCGAATCGGCCGTCGAGGCATCGCGGCTGCGGTTCCGGCCGATCCTGATGACGTCCTTCGCGTTCATTCTGGGTATCTATCCGCTGGTGAACGCCACGGGGGCGGGGGCCGCCAGCCGGCGCTCGCTGGGCACGGCCGTGTTTGGCGGCATGCTGGCCGCCACGTGGCTGGCCGGGTTTTTCGTGCCAGTGTTGTTCGTGGTCGTGCAGCGCATGAGCGAATTGCGAATTCGTAAAGTGCCCGCCCCACCGCGCGGTCCCGAAAGCGCCCCGGCGACCAAGGCCCGGCCCGATTCGGACGATCATGCCGCGCCCCAGAGCCCATTTCCCTCCCTGGTTCCCTAAGGGGCTTGCAGCGGGGTCCTGCTGCCGGTGAGCGCCGCGCTCGCTCTGGTGAACGCCCAAAATGCCCTTGCCGGGGGCGCTATGCGCTTTGGCCAATGGTAAGATGGCCCCCGATCCGACCTTGGGCTGCCGACCTTGCCCACGGATTGCTGAAGTGTGGGTGTGCGACTTCATCATCCGTTTACGGGGGACTGCCATGCCACGGCATGCGAGGCGGCGTGCAACGAATTGCAAATCGGGTTGGCTCGGACTCGAGCCGCTGGAATCGCGTCATCTGCTCACCGCGGTTCCCTTGATCACCGAGATCATGGCGGCCAATGATGGCGTGCTGGCCGATGCCGATGGCGACAATTCTGATTGGATCGAGCTGGGCAACGCCGGCGATCAATCGATCGACCTGGCCGGCTGGTACTTGACCGATAGCCCCGGGAACCTGCACCAGTGGGCGCTTCCTACACTGGTGCTAGACCCCGGCGACTACGCCGTGGTGTTCGCCTCGGGCAAGAACCGCACCGTGGCCGGCCAGGAGTTGCACGCCAACTTCAGCTTGGCGGCTGATGGAGAATATCTGGCGCTCGTTCGTCCAGACGGCGTGACCGTCGCCTCGCAGTTTGCGCCGCAGTTTCCGCCACAGCGATCGAATGTCTCTTATGGTCTGCGCACCGACGGCGGTGGCATTCACGCCGGTGAGTTCCGCTACTACACGACGCCAACGCCGGGCAGCGCCAACGGCGACGGCTATCTAGGCATTGTCGATACTCCAACGATCAGCCTGCAGCACGGTTTTTATAGTGGTACGCAAACGGTAAGCATCAGCGAGACCACGCCCGGCGCCGTGGTGCACTACACGCTCGATGGCACGGAGCCCACCGAATCGACCGGCACGATCTATTCGGGCCCGCTGTCGGTCAGCCACACCACGGTGCTGCGGACGGCCGCGTTCCGCGGCGATTACTTGCCGTCGAACGTGGCCACCTCGACCTACCTGTTCAAGCAGGACGTAATGACGCAGACCCGCCCCGGCAGCTATCCGACGACCTGGGGCACCGCGCCCCCCTTCCCTGTTTTCGGCCTGCCGTCGTTTCTGACGCCGGCCGATTACGACGTCGATCCGGAGGTGGTGAATAACCCCGCGTACACGGCCGACTTTCTCGCCGGGCTGACTTCGATTCCCAGCGTGTCGGTGGTCATGAATCCCAGCGAAATGTTCGGCCCCAACGGCATCTACGCCAATCCCTGGGAGCGGGGCGACCTGTGGGAGCGGGCCACTAGCATGGAATTGATCAACCCCGATGGCACGCCCGGCTTCCAGATCGACGCGGGGGCGCGCATTCTGGGCAACGCCAGCCGGCAACCGATGCTGTCGCCCAAGCATTCGCTGCGGATCGACTTTCGCAGCCAGTATGGCCCCTCGGAGCTCGATTACCCGCTGTTCGGCACCGACACGGTCACCAAGTTCGACAGCATCGTCTTGCGGGCTGAACTGAGCGACTCGTGGGTTTCGCCTCAGGGCGCAAGCCAAGTGCTGACGTTCGTGGGCACTCAGGGTCGTCCGCGCGCCCAGTACGCACGCGACAACTTTGCCCGCGAAACCCAACTTGCCATGGGCCAACTGGCGCCGCAGAGCAATTACGTCCACCTGTTCATCAACGGTCTGTACTGGGGACTGTACGACCTGATCGAGCGCCGCGACGAGGATTTTGTCGCCGCGCACGAGGGGGGCGTGCCCGAGGATTACGACGTGCTGCAGGACGACGTCTTTGGCGACAGCGGCACCGTCGTTCAAGGCGACACCGTGGCCTGGGATGCCATGTTCGCGCTGGCGAACGCGGGACTGGCCAATGACGCGCAGTATCAGCAAATTCAGCAGTATTTGGACATCGACAAGTTCATCGACTACATGAACCTGCACTTGTACGTGGGCAGCCAGGATTGGCCCTATAACAACTGGACGGCGATGCGCAAGCGCGACGGCGGCAAGTTCGAGTTCTTCACCTGGGACGCCGAGTACACGCTACAAGATCCCACCACCGACCGCACCGGCGTCAACGACGCCAACAGCCCTGGCCAACTGTTCGCCGCGCTGCGCACCAACCTCGAATTTCGCCTCAAGTTTGCCGACCGTGCGCAGTACTTTTTGTTCGACAACGGATTGCTGACCCCCAGTGTCGCGGCGGCCCGCTATTCGGCCCTGATCGATCAGATCGAGGACGCGGTTGTTGACGAATCGGCCCGCTGGGGCGACTATCGCCGCGACGTGCATCCGTTCCTGGCCGGGCCCTATGAATTGTCGACCCGCGACAATCAATGGGTTGCCGAAAAGAACCGGATGCTGAATACCTATTTTCCCACGCGCACCGCCAACGTCATCAATCAGTACATCGTGGCGGGCTTGTTCCCCACGCTGGCGGCCCCGTCGTTCAATCAGCACGGCGGCGCCGTGGCCAACGGCTTTGCGCTCACGATGAGTGCCGCCGGCACGATCTATTACACGCTCGACGGCAGCGATCCGCGATTGTCTGGCGGAGCGATTTCGCCCACGGCCACTCAATACACCGGCGCCGTCACGCTCAGCCATAGCGCGAAAGTCAATGCCCGGGTCTTCAGCGGCGGCGTTTGGAGCGCGCTCGAGACGGCCACCTTCACGGTCGATGTGCCGGCGCTGCGGATTACCGAACTGATGTATCACCCCGCTCCGCCACCTCCGGGCGGCGCCTTCGACAAGGACGAGTTCGAGTTCATCGAAGTGCAAAACGTCGGCGCCACGACGCTGAACCTGCAGGGAGTGCAACTGGCCAGTGCCGTCAACTTCACGTTTCCCAATACCATGTTGGCGCCGGGCCAATATGCCGTCGTGGTCGAAAACGCCGCGGCCTTCGCATCGAGATACGGCACGGGCATCAACGTCGTCGGGCAATACACTGGCAAGCTCGACAACAGCGGCGAGCTGGTCACGCTACGCGACGCTTTTGCACAAACCATCCAGAGCTTCGCGTACCTGGATGACGACTGGTATCCGAGCACCGACGGCGCGGGCCATTCGCTGGTGATTCGCGATGCCTTGGCACCGCCGGCGGCCTGGGGCCAGCAAGCCGGCTGGCGTCCGAGCACCAACCTGCAAGGTTCGCCAGGCGCGGCCGATCCGCTGGTGGTAACCCGACAGCTGTTTTACAACCAATCGCACTACGACGGACAGACCGCCGGCATTTCGGCGGCCGACGATGGAGCCATCGCCATCGATAAGGCGGCCCTACTGCCGGGCGGCACCGCCACGTTTGCCAACGTCAGCAGCTACACGCGCGGCATCAATGGCATCATGGTCGACATCGCCGCCACTCTGGGAACGCTATCGGCCAGCGACTTCATCTTTCGCGTGGGCAACAATAACGCCCCCAGCACCTGGGGCGCCGCCCCGCCGCCGCTCTCGATTTCAGTGCGAGCCGGCGCGGGCGTAAACGGATCGGATCGCGTGGAGCTGATCTGGGCCAACGGCGCCATTTCCAAGCAGTGGCTCGAAGTCATCGTGCGGGCTAACGGCAACACGCAATTGCCGCAGTTAGTAGGCTTTCCAGCCGGTCAGGGAGACGTCTTCTTTTTCGGCAATGCGCCGGGCGACTCGGGCCAAGGAGACACAGCCACGCAGGCCACGGTCAGCGTGTCCGACGAGTTGGCGGCGCGGAATCATCCGGCATCGCTGTTTCAGAACATTCCGATCACCAATCCCCTGGATTACAACCGCGACGGCAGCGTCAACTTGACCGACGCCCTGGTGCCACGCAATCAACCGTCGAACCTCGGCAACGTGCTGCGGCTGCTGGCGCTTTCGCAGCCTCCCGCGGCGCCTGAAGAGGGCGAGGCCGACCGCCTCGCGCTCGCTGCCGTGGCTGGGGGGATCGTGAATGGCGAGGACGCAGCAGCCAGCGAGCAACCGCGTG
>CAZPED010000116.1:0-8451 GCA_964585335.1 uncultured Planctomycetaceae bacterium
GTCGGGCGCATAGAGCGAGACTTCAAAGCCCTCGGGCGCGCGGATTCCCAGATCCTCGGCCCGGGTCGGCCAGGCGCTCAGCGCAAGCGTCAGGCACCACAGACTGGCTAGGTAAGGCAGGCGATTCATGGCTGGGGGGCAAGCATTAGTGGGCAAGGGCAGGCCGTCCGGCGACGGATGCCTTCCATGCTAGCCCGAGCCCCTGCGCGCCACAACGGCCGGCCGGCAGCCGGCTGCGGCGCCGGCCAGCCCCTGAGGTTTAGCCGCGAACCGAGACGCCCCAGCCCACGCGCGGACCGTAGGGGCGGTAGTAATAAGGATACGGCGGCGGACCCCAATACACCGGCGCCGGCACGTAGTACGGATCGGGGGCCATCACGGGCGCCGGATACACGGCCGCCGGCGGCGCTTGCACCACGGGCGGAGCCTGCATCGCCTGCACCACGCGGGGGCTGACGCGCTGTTGCTGCAGCACGATTAAATCCGACGCTCGCGGCGGCGCCACCATGCCGTGGTTCTGAATGTGCGTCACGATCACGTCCTCGGCGACGCCCGCGCGAGTCATCGCGACTACGTCGTCGATCGTCACGGCGCCGGTCACCTGGCGTCCCAGCCGGGCTTCGATCTCGGCCCGATTGCGGGCTTCAATCTCGTCGAGGCTGCCGCCGACGGCTGCTCCCGACAGCGCGCCCACGCCGGCGCCAATGGCCGCGCCAGCGCCGGTGTTGCCCACGGCATTTCCCACGATCGCGCCCAGGCCAGCGCCGGTCAAACCGCCCACGAGCGCACCCTGGTCCGATCGATAGGGCGAAGCGCACCCACCGGCACTCAGCAAACTGGCCAACATGACAACTGCCGGAACGACCGGGCGGGGAGCAATCATCGAAGCACCTGACCGTTGTGTGACTGCGGTACGAAGCTCAACCAGGAGGGAACGGACGCGGCTGGCAAAAACGCATTCAGGCGGGCGAAAACGACGCGGGATCGTCCGAGAATCGCCCGCCGCCGTCAAGAGAACTTCGCCGGCGGGAACGCTAGCCTCCCAGGCTGGGGGCCAAGAGCGGCGATGGCGCACGACGAACATGCGCAGCCGCGACAAGCTTCAGCCCGGCGCGGGCCGCACTCACGCGCGGCTGCCAGCAGCGCCAGCAAGCAGGTTCCCCCGCGGCCCGCTACAGATTCGGGTGCTCGGCCCGCCACTGGGCCCACTTTTTCAGCGCGGCGTCGCGCAGCTTGCCGTCGTTGAAGAACAGCGTCGTGACTTGAAAGAGCAGCATGGAATTGGGCTGCGCCGCCACGTAGCCATACTCGCGCAAGTTTTGCTTCGTGATATGCACCGACACGGCCAGCGCGATGTCGCGCACTTGCAATTCCACTTGCCGGTTCGGAATGCTGCTCTGCACGGTGCCCAGGCTCGTCGAGTCGTTCAGCAGTTTTTCGAGCAGCGGAATCTGCTCTTTGCCGCCAAAGCGTCCCAGCACCAGCATGGCATACTGCCGGGCCGTGGCCTGGTGCTGCGGCTCGGCCGTCAGCACTCGCGTGGCCAGTTGCACCGCCTCGGGCTTCAGTTCGTAGGTGGCCGGAAACAACAGGTTCTGCACCGTCGCGGCCGAATCCTTCATCACCCACTTGCCCAACAGCTTCTTGAGCATCAGCGCGTAGGGCCCCACGCGGGCGTTTTTCTGAAACGCCGGCTGGTAGATCATCCACGAGTAGAGCTGCAACGGCTGCTCGTCGACGGTCACCTCGTCGCTCGAACCGACCAACAGCAACGATGCCACGGTGCCAATCGAAACCAGCTCTTCGCGCTGGCCGTGCGTGGCATTCTGACTAATTGCCACGCAGCGATCGTTTAGCACCTCGTCGAGATCCTTGCCGCCCTTGCCAAAGGCGGCCAAAAGATCGGGCTCGGCCCGCTGCATTTCAACGAAGATCTGCCGCGCGGCGTGCGACGTGCCAAACTGCGCCGAAAAACGCTCCCAGCCAGGCAATGCCTGCTTGCGGCTGCCATCGTAATCGGCCGCGAACGACTCGAGCCGAACTTGAAAATCGGCTTGCGTCACCTCGTTCAGAATCGCCCGGGCACGCACCCGCACTTCGGCGTCGGGGTTGCGGCAAGCTTGCTCGAGAGCGTCTTGGGCGGCCACGCCCATTTCGATCAGTCGCCGGGTCGCTCGTTGGCGCTCGGCGAACGATTGGCTGCCAAGATCACTGATTAGCCGGGTAACATCGGCCGACTCTGCGGTGGCGGCCTGTTCGGCCGCATCGCGGGGCATTCCGGCCATCGTCAAAGGCAACACGACGAGCGTCGCGGCGGTTGCCGCCATCCTGCCGACTGCGCGTGGCCAAGCGCCCATGCCCAATCTCTCCTTATGCCGCCCCCCGCTGACGAAAGCCCGGGCCAGAACACGCTTTATTGTAGCCCGCCTGGCCGTAACCAGTCCAGTTCGATTGCCGCGGCCGCCGCCCGCCGTGCGAAATACGGCTCGATTTTCGCTCTGGGCCGCCGTGGACAATTCCGCAGTCAACCGCGCCTAATTCCTTTCATCGGCACAATTGGCCACCCCGCCCAAGCTCGCGCGCAGCAGCACTTCCGCGGCCCCGGCACTCAGCAATTAGCCGGCAGCGCTCCCCGGCCACGCCGCCCTCTGCGAGGCGAGCAGCAACGCAATCCCATCGTCTTGCCCGAACCCGTGCCCGGTAGTTTACGTCCTGAGATCATAGATGCTTTCCAGTCGGCCCACAGGCCGAAGCTGGTCGCCGAGCCGATAAACAAATTGCCGGGCCACGCGCAGTGACCGAGAGCGCAATAGCAGGGATGATTCGCGGCCGCGCCGATCTGCTCTGAAGTGTTTCGGCCGAGCGAGTACGGCTTGCAGGCTCTAAGTCGAGCCGATAAACTCTCTTGTGACCTGAGCACCCCTAGCTCAATTGGATAGAGCATCGGTCTACGGAACCGAAGGTTAGAGGTTCGAGCCCTCTGGGGTGTACTTTTCTTAACTCTGGCCGCAGTCGCGGCTTAGATGGCCTGCCGACCGATTGACGATCAGGCCGTGAAGGCAACGCAGGCCCGGCACGCTGTCGGGCCGGTCTCACATCGGCGCCCACGACCTAGCCACGGCCTCTTTCTCACTGGCTAAGCGCGCGCACTCAGAAAGACTGCAGGCCGGCCCGTCACGGCCCTCGAAGGCCGAGTGCTGAAATCGGCGTCCCCACGGGCGCAAGCCAGGCCGAGCATGGATCGGGTTGCGGTAACAAGCGCGGTCCGCTCTTGGACGTTGCCACGCGCGTCCTACGGCGTGTCGAACACCGGAGCGAGATGGATCGCGCCTTCGCTGGGCGGTTGGTCGTTGGTTGTCGACAGCGCCAAGTAGACGGATTCGTCGATGGTCTCGTGAATCGTCCGCACGCTGCCATCGCAGTACAGAAAGTTCATCACGCCCGCATGTTCGGCGCCGAACACTTCGGCCACCGTGTCGCGGCTGCGCTCTTCCAACTCATCCTGATTGCCGTGCAGAAACGTGCTGCCCAGGACGTAAGCCGGCCCGGCAGCCACTTTGCCCGAAATCAGATGGTCCATCACCATCGACTTGGCGACGACACCGCCCCACACCGGCGACGATAGCCGATGGTTGCGTTCTCCCACGGCGAAGGTCCGCGTGGTGCCATCGACGATTTGCGCCAGGCGCGTGCGGCTGTTGCGTCCAAACACGCCGTCGAACTTGTCGCGGCACACCTTGCAGGTCTGGCGCACCGTGCCCACGCTGCCCACGTAGTTGGCTCCGGCCAGCCGGTCGGGCGCCGCGCTCGGCTGGTACTTGGGAATTTCAACCTGCTGCAAGAAATCGCCGTCGGACGGGCAATTGTAAATGGCCAGCGTCGCGAGCAGCTCCGTCTGGTTCGTGGGATGTTCGATCGGCAACCCAAAATTCAACCCGGGCTTCAGCGTGCCCAGCTCCAGGTCATCGAGCAGCATGGCGGCCCAGCCCCAGCCGGGCCCCAGGTCGTCGAACTCGGCGTCGACCTTCGTCAGATATCCGGCGGGCAGCACCCGGTGGCGCTCGTGATAGGCGTGCAGGGCAATGCCGACTTGCCGCAAATTGCTGGCGCACTGCGCGCGCCGCGCCGATTCGCGGGCTGCTTGAATCGCCGGCAGCAACAGCGCCACGAGTACGCCCAAGATGGCGATGACCACGAGAAGCTCAACGACCGTGAAAGCGCAGCGGCGCGCGGTGCGATCCATCTGAAGAGACCTCGAAAGAGCGACGCGTGCCCCGACGTGATCGATGGCCAGTCGATCGAGGCCAAAGAATAGATTGGCCGCCGGCCAGTTGCCAATAGCATCCGGCGCCGACACGCCCCTGGAAAGCGCCTCCGGCGGGGGCCAGCGTCGCCCCACTCCTGCCGCTCTCACCAATCTAGCCTACAGGCGCACCCCTCTGAGAAAGTCACTGCCGTGGCCGCTGAACGCCCGCCGGCAGTGCTCGGCGGCCAGCCTCGCCAGGGCGCGGGGCCTTACTCGCACTGGGCCTGCAAGCGTTTGGCCCGCTGATTATCGGGGTCCAGCTCCAAAGCCCGCAATACGCTGGCCTTCGCCCCGGCTTTGTCGCCCGCCTCGAGCAAGCTCTTGGCCAGGTCGGTGTGTGCCAGCGGCGAGTCGGGGTTGGCCGCGACGTTGAACTTCAAGAGCATTTGCGGCAAGCTGGGGTCGCGACCTTGCTTGGCCAGCCAGCTTACCGACATGCTGATGCCGGCCGAACTCAACATGTCCCGGTCCACACCCTCGGCCGCTTGCACCAGCTTGGGGTAGCTGGCCAGCGCGGCATCAGGGCCTTGCTCGCGCAGCGTGTTCAACAGCGTCGTAATCGCCCAAGGCTTTTGCTCGTGAATGCGTCCGGCTTGCGATACGATGCCCTGGGCGTCTTGCGACGGCGGCTCGATCGCCTGCGGCGCAAACCCGTAGAAATGGTCGTACTCCACGTACGTGGCCACGCGCTTGGCGGCTTCGAGACCGTGCAGCCGAGCCACGACGTACAGCGCCGCATCGATGCCCGACGATATGCCCGCCGCCGTAATCACCTGGCCGCTGTCGACAAACTTGCGATCCGGCCGGCCAATCGCCTGGGGAGCAATCAATTGCAACAGCGAAAAGTTGCCGTGATGAGTCGTCACCTGCCGGCCGTCAAGTAGCCCCAGTTTGCCGAGCACCGACGCTCCGTTGCACACCGAAAACATCAGGCACTGGGCGTTCGCCTGGCGCTTCAGCCAGTCCAAACTGGGCTGGTGGTTCATCAGCATCTCGACGTTGCCGCCTGGAATCACGACCATCCGCGGCTCGGGGGCGTCGCTCACATCGTATTGCGGCGTGATGCTCAGAAATCGCAGGCTCTTGAGCACGGCCTTGCTCGGAGCGACCGTATAGACCTCGAACAGGGGCTCGTTCTTCTCGTCGCGCGCGCCGGCAAACACCTCGGCCGGCCCGGCAAAGTCCAACAACTCCACGCCCGGAAAAATCAACACGGCCACGCGCTTCGGCTCCGCCGGCTGCGCGTCGGCGGCCCGCGCCGGGCTCTGGCAAGTCAACACGGCCAGCGCGGCCCAGCAGCCGAAGCCAGCAGCCATGTAAATGGATCGACGACCGATCATGGACGAGTTCCTTACTTGAGAGGAGGTTAACCGCCCGGCTTCGTGTGCGGCAAAATCAGTTCGAGCGTCATCGGCTTGCCCACCGTGTCGCGCGAGGGCACTCGCAACACCCAGCCGTTCGGGTCGCGCTGATCGCGCTCGACCGCGGGCCGTCCATCTGGCTGCCCAGGCTTGAGCAGCGGTAAGAACGTGGGATGCATCGTGCCAATCGAGCCCGCGCTCAGCTCCAGCAGCTTTGCCGCGTCAGCCAGCGGCTCGGCCGACTTATCCGTCTCGCACGACACGAGGATCACGAAGTCGCGCGAGTCGTGCGACCCCTTGTGCGCTTCGATGTCGGGCTGCACGCCGTAGCGCAGCGTGTACGTGCCGGCGGGAATCTCCTGATCGCGGAGGTCATAGCAGGTCGTCGCCAGCCGCATGACGCCCAGAAAACTGCCGGGCCGCAACGGGTATAAAACGTTCTCCGTTGGCCCCGGCCGCTCCGCCTCGGGCAGGCAGGCCCACGATCTGGCAGCCCAGAGCTCGCACCACGTTTCGTCGTCCAGCCGCACTTTGAGAGCCTCGGCGGCCAGCGCTCGGGCAAGCCCCTCGGCGGATTTTGGCGGCGCGGCGCTGACGGTCTCGACTCGGCACTCGGCGGCCTGCGCGAAACAACAGACCTGAAAGAGCAGCGATCCCCAAAGGATCGACCACCTCCACGTCCGATTCAGTTTGCGACAAGCCCAAGCATGCATGGATAACTACCCGTGCGGTTTGCGGCAGGCGGCACGCGACCGAGCCAGGCGATTGCGTGGCCTGAAACAGTTTACTTCTTTTTGCCCTGCGGCGTCGTGTTCTTCGCCGGGGGCATGCCGAACTCCTTCTGTTGCTTCTTCATGCGGGCCTCGAAACGCGAGCGGGCTTTCTTCCAAGCGCTGTCCATGAGCGGCACATGGCAGTGCCCTTGTCCCTTGCAGTCGTTTTCGCCGGGCGTGGCGCCGCAGCCCCCCTGCCCCTTGCAGTCGTTCTCGCCGCCGCAAGTAACGTGTTTGGCGGTGGCGCAAGCGCCTTGGCCGGCACAGGCGTTCTGGTCCGGCTTTCCGTCACCGTTCAGGTCGACGGCGACGCCCTGTCCCTTGCAGGCGTTGAGTCCCCGGCAGACGTGAACTTCCTTCTTCGCGTCCGGCAGAGTTGCCGCGGCCAACGCCGGGCGCGGCGTCTGAGCGGCGCCCACCATCAGGCCTCCCACGGCCGCCAGCGTCAGCCGGTTGAAGTCGCGGCGGCTGCGGTCCTCGCCAGATTGGTCGTGTTGATCGGTCATGTTCATTTCTCCTGCATGAAGTGGTACGAAGCGGATTGAACCGCGGTAAAGAACTGTAGGCTGGCCCAACGGCGAAACCATCGCGACAAGCGTGATGCCACGTCGCCACCGTCGCTGGCCGCGGCGGCCGCCACCGCTTCGGCCACGGTTGCCCCGCCCACCAGCACCCCAAGCACGCGGTACTCCAGCGGCTCAAGTTGGAACCGCCGGACCACGTAGTCGCGCCGCGTGATCGCCAGGAAACAAGGCGCCGGATCCGGCCACTCGGGCTGCTCGCCCCGGCGAAACGCCGAGAAATAGTCGTTCACCGGAAACTCGAAATTCAGCAGTCTCAGGCACCGCGCCGGTTGCAGCCGAATCGCCGGCCACGCGCCGGGGGGCAGCGCGTTGAGTTGGCCGGCGATCGGCAGTGGCTCGCCTTCGCTGCCCGGTCCGTCGAAGACCGCGTCGATCGTCAGCTCCAGTTGGGCGAGCTCCACCAGAAAGCTCGACCAGCTCGGCGCTGGTTCAACGCTCGGGCACGCCTCGCGTCCCTCGCCCCGCGAGTCGTCGAGTTCGGCCGTCCGCGTCTCGTCGAGAAACGCGACGAACCGTTGAGCCAGGTCCCCCAGGGTGTAGCTCGTTGGCGGGTGGGCCAGCAAGTAGCCGTAGGCGAACTCGGCGAAGACCTCATCGCCGACGGCATGGCGGCAGGCCGGAAACAACTCGTGCAGGCAATTCAGCAAACGACCGAAATAGGCGTTTCCATAAACGGCCAACCGCTCCAAGCTGCTCTGTGTCGCGCTCGGCGGCACCACGGTTTCGAGCGTCGACTCGCCATCGCCCAGCGCCCGTCGCGCTGCTTCGCTGGCCACGCCGTCCGCGACGCCCCCGGGAAAGGTGACGACCGACTGCATCCATTGCTGCAATTGCCGCAGCGATCGCAGGGGCATCGTCATTCGACCTCCGGCGCAACGTGGTGCAAAGGATGAGGCACCGGCTTGTTGTCGTGGCACTCGGCACGCCAAAAGCGGGCAGCGCTCCCGGCCGGCAGCGCACGGCAAAGCTGCCGGGCCTTGAGCACCTCCTGGTGTACTTCGTCGAAGGGGGGAATCCGCGAGTCCCATTCGAGCAGCGTCGAGACGTCGTCCGTCAGCCCCGCCGCCAGTTGATAGAGGCGCCACACCGGTTCAACCACGTGAGCGTCGTGCGTATCGATGCAATGGGTGCCCAGGTTCGTGTGTCCGGCCAGGTGAAACTGCACGATGCGCTCGTGCGGCAGCGCAAGAAGGTACGCCTCGGCATCGAACCCATGGTTCACGCTCGACACGTAGACGTTGTTCACGTCGAGCAACAGCCCGCAGTCGGCCTCGTGGGCCATCCGCGTCAAGAACTCCCACTCGCTCATCGTCGAGTCGGCAAACGTCACGTAGGAGCTCGGGTTCTCCAGCACCAGCGGCCGCTGGAGAAACTCTTGCACGGTGCGAATCCGCCGCACCACGTGTCGCAACGATTCTTCGTTAAAC
>CAZPED010000117.1:0-5122 GCA_964585335.1 uncultured Planctomycetaceae bacterium
CGGCCGTGGCCTACGCCAAGAACATCGGCAAGTCGCCGATCGTGGTCAACGACGGGCCAGGCTTTCTGGTCAATCGGCTGTTGTTGCCCTACATGAACGAGGCGCTGGAACTGCTCTCCGACGGCGCAGAAGTGAAGGCGATCGAGCGGGCCGCCAAGGATTTTGGCATGCCGATGGGGCCGATCACGCTGTACGACGTGGTCGGAATCGACACCGCTTTCTACGCCGGCCGCGTGATGTACGAGGCCTTTCCCGATCGCACGGCCGCCTCGCCCATTCTGGCGGCGATGGTCAAGGCCAACCGCTTTGGGCAAAAAACCGGCGCCGGCTTCTTCGCTTATAAGGACAAGGGTGGCCGCGGCACGCCCGATCCGGCCGCCGACACCATCATCAAGACCTACATCCGCAAGCAGGAAAAGTTTACGCAGGAGCAGATCACGCATCGCTTGTTCCTACCGATGGTGCTGGAAGCGACCCGCATCCTGGAAGCCAAAGTGGTCCGCGATCCGCGCGACGTCGACCTGGGGCTGATCTTCGGCGTCGGCTTCCCGCCCTTCAAAGGCGGCCTGTTGTTCTGGGCCGACACGCTGGGCGCCGCCAAGATCGTCGAGCTGCTCAAGCCGCTGGAAAGCCTGGGACCGCGGGCTCAGCCGACGGCCATGCTGCTCGAAATGGCCAAGACCGGCCGCAAGTTTTACGACATGTAAGCCCGGTGCAGCCCCGCGAGGCTGTCTCCCCCTGGATCGCGTTACTAGAATTCACACAGACCGCATATCGAGTGCCTGGCCGCTTTTGCCCGCCGGGCGCGCTCTTCAACTACGAGGAACCTGGCGATGAAAAAGGCCGTGATTGTCGACTGCGTACGGACGCCCGTGGGACGCGCGCACAAGGAGAAGGGCGTTTTTCGCGAAGTCCGCTCCGACGATCTGGCGGTCCAGGTCGTGCAAGCGCTGGTCGAGCGCACGGGCATCGACGTCGCCGAGATCGAAGACGTCGTGATGGGCAACACCCAACAGACGGGCGAGCAGGGCATGAACGCCGCCCGCGTCGTCGGCCTGATGGCTGGCCTGGCGACCCACACCGGTGGCACGACGGTCAATCGTTTGTGTGGCTCGGCGCTGCAGGCCTTGAACCAGGCCTCGCATGCGATCATGGCCGGCTTCGAGGACGTGCAGATCGTCGGCGGGCTGGAGCACATGCAGCACATTCCGATGGACTTCGGGGTCAACTTGAATCCCAAGCTGTTCCACCGCACGTCGAAGGGCGCGCTGGCGATGGGTGTCACGGCGGAATTCCTGGCCCAAACGCAAGGCATCTCGCGCGAGGAACAAGACCAGTTTGCCGTGCGCAGCCATCAGCTGGCGGCCGCCGCTCACGACAAGGGGGAATTCAAGCGTGAGATCGTGCCCATCTGGGGGCGCGACGAGGCAGGCAACCGCGTGCTCGTCGAGCGCGATCAATGCGTTCGCGGCGATGCCACCATGGAAAGCCTGGCGGCGCTCAAGCCCGCCTTCATGCCCGGCATGGGCACCGTCACGGCCGGCAACAGCTCGCCGCTGAACGACGGCGCCGCGGCCATCCTGATGATGTCGGAAGACAAGGCCAAGGCGCTGGGGCTGAAGCCGCTGGTGCGCGTGGTGGCCACGGCCATCGTGGGCGTTGACCCGGCCGTGATGGGTACGGGCCCCGTGCCGGCCGTGAAGAAGGCGCTCAAGCGGGCCAACTTGCAACTTTCGGATATCGACGTCATCGAGCTCAACGAAGCGTTTGCCTCGCAGGCCCTGGCCTGCATGCGGATGCTCAAGCTCGACCCGGAAAAAGTGAACCTCCGCGGTGGCTCGATCGCCATTGGCCACCCGCTGGGTGCCAGCGGCGCGCGAATTACCACCACGCTGGTCAACAACATGGTCGACCGGGGCGCGAAGTTTGGCATGGCCACGATGTGCATCGGCGTGGGCCAGGGAATCGCCACGATCTTCGAGCGCGTATAGTCCCGCCCGAATTGGGGACCCGCGAGCCTCGCTGCGTTGGCGACGGCGGGGGCGGCGGCTGGCTGGCTGCGCGCGGCGGCCAAGCGCGCCCGGCAGGCACAATCTGTGCTGGCGAGTTATCTCATTCGCGCGCTCCAAGCGGGCGGATTTTTTTCTCACAGCCCCGCTGCGCACTTCTACCAACGCGCATCGGGCGATGCTATGTTGAGAGTTCGGCGGGACCCCCCACTTCTGCCGCCGCGTCATCGCATCCCCAGGCCATTTCCGCGAACCAGCCATGACCGACTCGACCCACGACACCAACGATACGATTGTCGCCATGTTCCGCCGCCGTCTCGAAGCCGACGGCCCCCAGCCGGCGCTGCTCATCAAGCAAGACGGCAAATTTGTCTCCTACACTTGGAATCAGGTGGCCGCCGATGCGCGGCGCATGGCCGCGGCGCTGTTCAAGCTGGGCGTAAAGCCTGGCGATCGCGTGATTCAGGTTTCCGAGAACCGCCGCGAGTGGATTCTGCTCGACCTGGCGATTCATATTGCCCGCGGCATTCACGTGGCGGTGCATGCCACGCTCACCGGGCCGCAAATCGCTTATCAAATCATCAACTCGGGTGCAAAGCTGGTCATCGTTTCCGGGCCCGAGCAGGCGCAAAAGCTGGTCGGCCTGGCCGAGCAGTTGCCGACCGACGTGCAGTACTATTCGTTCGACCGCTGCACTGAGAAGGTGTTTGGCCAGCCGATTCATCAGCTCCAGGAAGTCGTGGCTCAAGTAGACGAGGCGGCCGGCAAGGCGCTCGAAGACAAAGCACTGCGGGAAACCCAGCCCACGGATCTGGCGACGATTCTGTACACCTCGGGCACGACTGGCGAGCCCAAGGGCGTGATGCTCAGCCATCGGAATTTGACGTCGAACTGTCACGCAGTGATGCATGCCTTCACGGTCGAGCCGGGCGACGTGCGTTTGAGCTGGCTGCCGCTGTCGCACATTTTTGCCCGCACGTCGGATTACTACCTGTGGATTGCCGCCGGCGGCGAGCTGGCATTGGCCGAAAGCCGCGACACACTGATTGCCGACTGCCAGGCGCTCAAGCCGCACTATCTGAACGGCGTGCCCTACTTTTTCGACAAGGTGCAGCGGACGCTCTGTGACAAGGGATTGGGAAACACCCCCGGCGCGCTGGCCGCCACGTTTGGCGGACGGATCAAGATGTGCTGTGCCGGCGGCGCGGCCCTGCCCGACCACGTGGCCGAATTCTACAAACGCAATGGTGTCGTACTGGTGCAAGGTTACGGTCTGACCGAGAGCTCGCCGGTGATCAGCACGGGCACGCGCGACGACTATCGGATTGGCACCGTTGGCAAGGCGATTCCAGGCGTCGAGGTGAAGATCGCCGAAGATGGCGAGATTCTGACCCGGGGCCCGCACGTGATGGTCGGCTACTGGAACCGGCCCGAGGCCACGGCCGAGACGATTCGCGACGGTTGGCTGCACACGGGCGATCTGGGGGCCATCGAGGATGGCTACCTGCGGATCACGGGGCGTAAAAAGGAACTGATCGTCACGGCCGGCGGCAAGAACATTGCCCCCACGTTCCTCGAAGGGCTGCTCACCGAAGATCCGCTGATCGCCCAGGCCGTGGTGGTCGGCGATGCCCGCAACTACCTGACGGCGCTGATCGTGCCCGACCCGCAGGAGCTGACCGCCGAGATCATCAAGCGACAGATTCCGGTCAGTTCGCCGGCCGAGGCGCTCGCCCATCCCGAGGTCTATGCCATCTACCGGGAGCGGATCACGCTGCGTCTGACCGACGTCTCGCACGCCGAGCAGGTGCAGAAGTTCACGCTGCTTGGGCGCGGTTTCACTCCCGAAAGCGGTGAATTGACGTTCAAGCTGAGCCTGAAGCGAGACGTCGTGCTGCGTAATTTTGCCGAGGAAATCGAGGCCATGTACACAAAATAGGCCCTAACGGCCAGTCGGCGAGTGTCTTTTTGGAATAGTATCTACCGAACGGTCGGAAGGTTCGGTAGAATGGTGATAGCGATCTGTTACTCTCAACCCGAGCGAGTCTTTCCATGAATCCGCAAACCCAAGCTCAGCGGCCGTCGACCGCCGAAGATCAGGACCTGGACAACAAGGCTTCGTTTGCCGAAACGGCACTGAAGCTGGGTGGCAAGAGCGACGACGAAGTACGCCGCACCGGGGCCATCGACAAGGCCGATGATCAGGTCGAGCGGTTGTTTGCGAAGCGCTTTCAGACCGTCAACAGTCCGATCCACCTGGCGGTCTGGGACAACAAAGTGCCCGTCGAGTTGTTTCAGAGCAAGGCGGTGGCTCCGCCGGCCGACGTGCAACGCGTGATGGACAACTCGCTCGAAGTGATGCGCAAGCACGTCAAGGCGGGCACCAACCTCGACGGCAACCGCAAGGTGCCGCAGAACGTGCTGAATGAACTGGGCGAAGCCGGCTACTGGGGCTTGCTGGTCGACAAGAAGTACGGCGGTTCGGGTTCGCCGTTTGCCGCGTTCGCCAGCTTCTTGACCAAGATGGCCATGGTCGACGCCACGGTGGCCGGTCTGGCTTCGGTTCACGGTTGCATCGGCGCCGTCGACCCGGTGCGCACGTTCGGCTCGCCCGAGCAGAAAGAACGTTTCCTGCCGGCGCTGGCCAGCGGCAAGCGGCTGTCGGCGTTTGCCTTGACCGAGCCGGGCGCCGGTTCGGACCTTACGGCGCTAAAGACCCACGCCGAGCGTGACGGCGACGACTACGTCGTCAACGGCGAGAAGCTGTTCATCACGAACGTGGTTCCCGGTCGCACGGTGGGCCTGGTCTGCCTGATCGAGAAGCGGCCGGCCGTACTGATCGTTGACCTCCCGGACCAGGAGAACGAACAGTTCCAGCTGAGGAAGTACGGCCTGTACGCCCTGAAGCATACCTACAACCAGGGCATCATCTTCAAGAACCTGCGGGTGCCGGCCGCCAACCTGCTGAAGCCGACCACGGGCGACGGTCTGACGATTGCCTATCACGGCCTGAACCTTGGTCGCATTTCGCTGTGCGCCAACGCTGCCGGCACCATGCGGCTGATGATGGCCAGCATGATTCCCTGGGCCAAGTACCGTAAGACCTACGGCGC
>CAZPED010000117.1:5222-8410 GCA_964585335.1 uncultured Planctomycetaceae bacterium
GGCTGATGATGGCCAGCATGATTCCCTGGGCCAAGTACCGTAAGACCTACGGCGCCCCGATTGCCACGCGCGAGCTGGTGCAGCGCCGCCTGGGCCGCATCGCCGGTTTGATCACCGCCTGCGACGCCATGGTGCAGTGGGGCGGCGGCCTGATCGACGAAGGATTCCGCGGCGAGATGGAATGCGTCATTGCCAAGGTCTTCGGCAGCGAAGCCCAGAAGGAAGCCTCGATCGAATTGCTGATGAAGACCCACGGCGGCCGTTCGTTCTTGCACGGCCACGTGTTTGGCGACAACGTGCACGAATACCTCGCCCCCTGCATTTACGAGGGCGAAGGCGAAATGCTCTCGATGGCCTTCTTCAAGTCGCTGGTCAAGCAGCACGGCGTGCAGTTCTTCGAGCCGGTGGGCAAGGCGCTGCAAGCGGCCAAGATCAAGAAGCCGAACATGGCCAACCCGGCCCACCTCTGGGCGCTCAAGGGCGTGATCGCTCCCTACGCCAAGTGGCTGGCTGGCCAGTACCTGAAGCCGAAGCCCCGCGCGGTGCTGCCGCAAATGCCCGAAGCGCTGCGCGAGCATGCCGACTTTGCCGCCTCGTTCCTGCAGAGCTCGCCGCGCGAGATTTCGGGCACGATGAGCAAGCACCAGCTCGGCCTGGCCGATCGCCAGTGCCGCATGTCCGAGCTGTCGCAGCGGCTGCAAGACGCCGTGACCATCCTCTGCACCGCGCTATACGCCGCCCAACAGAGCGACGAGGTCGTACGGCAAGCGGCCGACGTGGCGTGCCAGGATCTGCGCCGCAAGATCACTGGCCAGCGTCCCTCGGACCGCTACTTCCGCACGATCACGAAGCTGGGCGCCGCGATTGCCGACGGCGGCTTCAAGTCGATCGCCGGGCTCGACGCCGGCGAGATCATGATGAAGTACGATTCCTAGAAGTTTGCGGCAGGCCTTATGGCTTGCCAGCTTGAAAACGCGATTTTCCACGGGGGACGACGGTCTGCGTCGTCCCCCGTTTCGCTTCCCGGGCCTGCCCGTCTGGCGCCGCTGGCGAGCTTGACGCTCTGGGCGGAAACCGCACAATGACCGGCGCAGAGTGAACCCGAAATCGGCCGTTCGTCCCGCAAGGAACCCGCGTCGTGGCCAAGTTTGCCGTCATCCTGCCCGCTGCCGGTCAAAGCAGCCGGTTCCAGGATAAGAACTACAAGAAGCCGTTTGCGCCGCTGGCCGGCAAGGCCGTCTGGCTGCATTCGGCTGAAAAATTCGTGGCCCGCTCGGACGTCAAGCAGGTGATCATTGTCATCTCGCCCGAGGACCGCGAGTACTTCCAGTTCAAGTTTGGCGCCAACACGACGATCTTGGGCATTGATGTCGTCGACGGCGGCGCGCAGCGGGCCGACTCGGTGGCCCGGGGACTGGCCCGCGTGAAGCCCGACATCGACTACGTCTGCATTCACGACGCCGCCCGGCCCTGCCTGGCCGACGAGTGGATCAGCGCCGTGTTCGAGGCCGGCCAGCGCACGGGCGCGGCAATCCTCGGCGTGCCGGTCACCAGCACGCTCAAGCGGGTCAAGGCCGACCGCACGATCGAGGAAACCGTTCCTCGCACGGGCCTTTGGGAAGCGCAAACGCCGCAAGTGTTCGGCCGGCAACTGTTGCTCGAAGCCCACGCCAAGCGCGGCGACTTCGAAGCCACGGACGACGCGCAGTTGGTCGAGCGGATCGGGCAGGCGATCACGGTCGTTCCCGGCTCGACGATCAACTTTAAGATCGCCACTCGCGAGGATCTGCGGCTGGCCGAGCACGCGCTCAAGGCGCTGCCAAAGCCCAAGTTGTCGGGCCCGGGCCACCCGTTTGCCGACGACGACATGTGGCGCTAGTCGGGCGGTCAGTCGGCCTGTGGCGGCGACGCCGTGCCGGTGCTTCGATCGGATGGCACCCTGGGGTGTGGCGATAACGAGAAGTTCTCAGCGAGGAATTGGTTTGAAAGATATTCTTGCCGACCTGGCCTGGCGTGGCCTGATTCATCAATCGACCGACGAAGCGCACTTGAAGAAGTGGCTGCTCGAGGGGCAGCGAACCGTCTACGCCGGGTTCGACCCCACAGCCGACAGCCTGCACGTGGGGCACTTAATGGGATTGGTCGTGCTGCGCCGCTTTCAAAAAGCCGGACACCGGCCGATCGCCCTGGTGGGCGGCGCTACCGGCATGATAGGCGACCCCAGCGGCAAGAGCGAAGAGCGGAACCTGCTCTCGGTCGAAGCGCTGCGGGCCAATGTGGCCGCGATCGAGGCCCAAATGCGCGGGCTGCTCGACTTCGACGGCAGCGGCGGCGCCCTTCTGGCCAACAACTTCGACTGGATGAGCTCGTTCAGTTACCTGGACTTCTTGCGCGACATTGGCAAGAACTTCCCGGTCAACGTCATGTTGGCCAAGGACTCGGTCAAAAGCCGACTCGAACGGAGCGACGCCGGCATGAGCTATACCGAGTTCAGCTACATGCTCTTACAGGCCTACGACTTCGTTTATTTGTATCGCCAGCACGGTTGCGAATTGCAAGTTGGCGGTAGCGACCAGTGGGGCAACATTACCGCCGGCATCGACCTGGCCCGGCGGATGACGGGCGGCCAACTCTATGGAATGACCTGGCCGCTGTTGACCAAGAGCGACGGCGGAAAAATGGGCAAAACCGAAAGCGGAGCCGTTTGGCTCTCGGCCGAGCGCACGCCGCCGTACGCTTTCTATCAGTACTGGATCAACGTGGATGATGCCGACGCCGGCAAATGCCTGCGGTTTCTGACGGACCTCGAGCGCGAGGAGATCGAAGCGCTCGATGCCGCGCGGACGGCCAACCCCGGCCAGCGCGACAGCCAGCGCCGCCTGGCGCAGGAACTGACGCGATTGATTCACGGCCCCGCCGGGCTGCATGCCGCCGAGCGGGCCACGGAAATCTTCTTCGGCGCTGAAATCGACCAGATGACCGACAGCCAACTGGGCGACATTTTTGCCGACGTGCCCAGCAAGGACCTGTCCCGCGAGCGTCTGGCCGGCGAAGGCTTGAACATCATCGACGCGCTGGTCGAAGCGGGCCTGGCCAAGAACAAGAGCGAAGCCCGCCGGACGATCGAGCAGGGGGGAGCGTACGTCAACAATCGCCGCATTGATGGCCTGACCCGGCAGTTGGGGCCC
>CAZPED010000118.1:0-8355 GCA_964585335.1 uncultured Planctomycetaceae bacterium
GTGTTTGAGCCTTCGACCCGGGAGTTCTTGCGGCAGTTCGACGTCGGGGCGATCGACCGCGTGGCCGACGTTGGTTGCGGGCCGGGTCATACCTCGCGGCTTCTGGCCGAAGTGTTTGTTCGGGCAGCGGTAACGGGGCTCGACAATTCTCCGGCCTTTCTGGAACTCGCGCGCCAGGCGGACCAACCGCGGCTGCGGTTTGAGTTGGCCGACGCCGCCGCACAGTTACCCCGTGGACCGTACGACTTGATTTACAGCCGGTACTTGCTGACGCACTTGCCGCAGCCAAGGGCCGCGCTCCAGGCGTGGGCTCTATCGCTACGACGGGGCGGACAGATTGCGGTCGAGGAGAACGCCTGGATTCGTACCGAGGTGCCCGCGTTCGCCGAGTACCTGGCCATTGTCGAGCGGTTGCTCGCCGAGGGAGGTAAGCGGTTATACGTCGGCGATGAGCTGGGGAACTGGAGCGACCAGCGACTGACGGTCGTCCTCAATCAAACCGTGCCGATCGTTACTCGCGACTGCGATGCCGCGCGAATGTTCGCCTTGAACTTGGAAACGTTGCGACACGGGCCCGCGATCAAAGACCGTTATGCCGAGAAAGACATTCAGCGGCTCGCGATGAAGCTGGGCTGGCTGGCCGAAAATGCGGGGGTGGCGCGATCGATCAGCTTTGGCCGGCAGCGAGTCGTCTATGCCTGGCGCGGTTGAGCGGGCAAGCGCGGCATCTTACACTAGGGCCCAGGTGCGAGGTTTACTGACGAAGCGGCCCAGCGAAGGCGAGGTGCCCCATGAGGCGAATATTTGGACTGGCAATGTTGGCCGTACTGCTCGGCCCGGCTTGGGCGCAGGCACATTTCCTGTTTTTGCGCATTGGCCCGGCGGCCGAGGGCGGCCGGGCGGCGGAAGTGTACTTCAGCGAGTACGCTTCGGCGGGCGATCCCCGTTATATCGACAAAGTGGCCACGGCCCAGTTCGCCATTCAAACCACGCCGGGGCAGTTCCAGCCGCTGCCGATGCAAAAGCTTACCGCCCGCTTGCGCGGGCGGGTCTCCGTTGCCGGACCACTCATGGTGGCCGGCCAGCTCGACTACGGCGTGCTCGACCGGCCTGGAGAGAAGCCATTCTTGATCAGACACTTCAGCAAGGCCGTGACTGGCAAAGCGGCCGAAGTCGTGGCCTTTACGCCGCGCGGCACCCGATTGGAAGTTCTGGGCACGCCCACGCCCGACGGCATGACCCTCACCGCGCTGCTCGATGGCAAGCCCATGCCGGGCGCCAAATTCACCACCGTGGCTCCTGACCTTACCGGCGAAGAGCTCATTGGCGATTCAGACGGCAAGGTAGTGTTCAAGCCCGAGTCGCGGGGCGTGCATTGCGTCTATATCGGCCACGTTGAGCCCTCGAGCGGCGAGCACGCTGGCAAGCGCTACGACGAGATTCGTGAGTTCGCCACGCTGTCGTTCGCCTGGCCGCTTGAAGCCCAGGGGGCCGACGCCGAAGCCGTGGAAATGTTCGAAACGGCGCTAGCCAACCGGGCCGCCTGGCGAAACTTTCCCGGCTTTACCGCGAAGATTTCGGGGACGGTCGATGGCCGGCCGTTCGATGGCGACGTGGCCGTGGCCGCTGACGGCGCGGTAAAACTCAAACTCGACAATGGCGAGTTGGAACCCTGGGTCGAGGATCAATTAAGCTCGATCACCATGCACCGCGCGGCCAGCCAGACTCCCGCCGCCGATCGGCCCAAGCCGATGGTGCGGTTTGCCGATGAAGACCTCGACCACCCACTAGGCCGGTTGCTGACGTTCGAGGGCGGGCATTTTGCCAGCAGCTATCGCGTGCGCGACGGCCAAATCGTCACGGTTAATCGGTTGATCGATGGCCAGAACATGACCATCACGGCACTCGACAACAAGCAGAATGCCGATGGGAAACTGTTGCCGCACCTCTACACGGTCGAATACTGGGACGCCGACTCGGGCAACCTGGCCCGCACCGAAACCGTGCAAGATACCTGGACGCGCGTTGGCCAGTGGGATTTGCCTGCACGGCACGTGGTGACGACGGCTTCGCCGCAGGGATTCTCGACCCGCGCATTTCAGATCGACAAGCACCAGCTAGCGCCCGCTCCGGCAGGCAAGTAGTCTCGCGCGCGGTGGAGTCAGCCGGCTAAGGCGCCCAGGTCGTTGCTTCCGGTCGCCCCCAAGCGACTGACGACGCTAGCGCGATTGCGCGACTTCGGCTTCCCTGGTCGCACGGTGATTCAACCAGCGGGTCACCGCTTGCGAGAGGATGATGACCACCGACCCGATGACCAGCAGGGTAAAACCGATGTTCAGCAGGCCCTGAATCAACCGGGCGTTCAGTCCGCCCAGCTTCCAGCCTTCGGCGATCATATTGGCAAACGGCCCGGTGATCATCTGATAGCCGGCCGTCAGCGTGCTGGAAATGACGAACAGCATGGGCAGAATCGTCAGCGGCGCATAGCGGCCGCGGCCGTTGTTGACCATCACCGTGGTCACGACCGCCAACGCAATCACGGCCAGCATTTGGTTGGCGATGCCGAACATCGGCCAGATCGTGTCGATCGAGCCGGTCCAGATCAGCAGGCCCCAGGCTGTTGTGACGATCGCCGTCGAGAGCACGGCCCCCGGCATCCAGTCGGTACGATCGAACGCCGGGTAGACCTTGCCCAAGGCTTCTTGCAGCAGAAACCGGGCAATGCGGGTGCCAGTGTCGATCGTGGTCAGAATGAACAGCGCCTCGAACATGATGGCGAAGTGGTACCAGTACTTGATCACCGATTCGAGATTCACGGCGCTGCCGGCCAGTCGCTGCATGGCGTCGCGAAAGATCTGCGCCATGCCCACGGCCAGCGTGACGGCGCCGCCGGTGCGCCCGCGGAGCGATTCGCCGCCGACCTGCTGCTCGATTTGTGCGAGGTTGTCGGTCGTGGCATCGAGTTGTTCGAGCTTTTCGGCATATGCGCCGGCCTTGGACAGGTCGATGTTGATGGCCCAGTAGTCGCCAGGCGGCAGCGACGCCGCGGCGATCAGCGCCATGATGCCCACCAGGCCCTCGATCAGCATGGCGCCGTAGCCGATCATCCGTACGTCACTTTCGCGGGTGATCATCTTGGGCGTGGTGCCCGACGATACCAGGGCATGAAAGCCCGAGATGGCCCCGCACATGATGCAGATGAAGCAGAACGGAAAAATCGCACCGTTGACGTTGGGACCGCCGCCGCCGGCGAACACCTCGTTGACCATCGGCGCCTTGAGTTCCGGATTGGCCACGATCACCGCGCCCACCAGTAGCGCCACCGTGCCGATCTTCAAAAAACTCGATAGGTAATCGCGCGGGCACAAAAGCAGCCACACCGGCAACACCGAGGCGATGAATCCGTAGCTGCAAATGGCCACGATTGTCTGGTTGCGCGAGAGCTGGAAGTACGGTTCCAAGGCCGAGCCTGGGATCCAGTTGCCGGCGATCGTGGCGGCCAGCACCGCGATGGCGCCAAAGGCCGAGGCCTCGACCACCCGCCCCTTGCGCAGCTTGTACATGTACAGGCCCACGATGAGCGCAATGGGCACGGTGCAGGCAATGGTGAACGTGCCCCAGGAGCTGCCCGGCACGGCCTGCGTCACGCCGTCGGACAGGGTGATCGTGCCTTGGTCGTTCGGACTCAGCGGCGATGGCCCGTCCCGATTCTCCGCCGCGCGCGGCTGGGAAATGGTAAACGGCTCGCTGCGCAGGGCATCGTGCCCGTTGGTGTAGCCAATGCGCGTGCTGGCCGGCAACGTCGCGTAGTGCCTGGCGCCGTCGTCCCACAGTCTGGCTTCCGAGCCTGCGGGCAAGTGCAGCGCGGTGCCGGCTGCCAGCTTGATCTCTTCGCCGCCGAGCGCTTTGACGACAACAACTCCCAGGCCCGAGAGGGCGATGACTACGACGAACAAGATGGCGATCGACGCCGTGCCGCCGGCCAGGGCGCCGACCTCGACGCGGGCAATCTCGGCCAGCGATCGCCCGCCGCGCCGCACCGAGGCGGCCAGCACCAGCATGTCTTGCACGGCGCCGGCCAGGCACACGCCCACGACAATCCAGATCAGTCCGGGGAGGTAGCCGAACTGGATGGCCAACACTGGACCAATCAGTGGGCCCGCCCCCGAGATGGCCGCAAAGTGATGTCCGAACAGCACCCAGCGATGCGTGGGATGATAGTTTTGGCCGTCGTTAAACTCGTAGGCGGGGGTGACGCGCGAGTCGTCGAGTGCGGCCACCTTGGCGGCTAGAAAGGCGCTGTAGAAGCGGTAGGCGATGGCCAGGCAGGCCAGAATTCCCAGAATCAACGGCATCGCGTGCATGGTCGCCTTAAACCTCGGCTGGCCAGGTCTGTCAGAACGAGCGGTCGCGCGGCACTTTGCCCGTGGCGGCCGCGATTAAGTCCAAATATAAGCCATCGCCGCGGCTCAAGGCAGAGCGCTGGCTGGCGCATTTCAGTTCCCTCCGCACCATTCGAAAAAAAGGCTGCGAGAGCCAGTGGGGGCTCTCGCAGCCAGAACGCGTCAGGTTTCAGTCGACCAGTGAGCGGCAGCCGGCGAACCGATCTTCCGCCCGCGGCCGTTTAGTCTTTCTGCGGAATCCGCATGCCGTAGAACGACCGGTACACGAAGATCAGCGCCACGATCAGCATGCCGACGCCAATGTAGGCCGTATAGTCGGGCGAGCCTTCGGTGTGGGCGGCTTCCTTCATTTCCACGGCAATTTCCACCGCCAGCAAGCCGAACAGCGTCGAAAACTTGATGATCGGGTTCAACGCCACGGACGTGGTGTCCTTGAACGGGTCGCCGACGGTGTCGCCGACCACGGTGGCGGCGTGCAGGTCGGTGCCCTTCTCGCGTAGGTCGACTTCGACGTACTTCTTGGCGTTATCCCAGGCGCCGCCGGTGTTGGCCATCGAAATGGCCTGGAACAAGCCGAACACGGCGATCGAGATCAGGTAGGCCACGAAGAAGTTCGGGTCGAAGAACGCGAACGCCAGCGTGATAGCCATCAAGGCGATGAAGATGTTCCACATGCCAGCTTGCGCGTACTGCGTGCAAATGCGGACTACGGTCTTCGAGTCCTCGATGTTGGCTTCCGTTTTGTTCAAGTCGAGGTTCTTTTTGATGAACTCGACCGCGCGGTAAGCACCCGTGGTCACGGCTTGCATCGAAGCGCCCGAGAACCAGAAGATCACGGTGCCGCCGCAAATGAAGCCCAGCAGCACAGGAGCGTCGGTCAGGCTGATCCGCAGCAGGCCCGCCTTGCCTAGCAACAGAATGATCGAAAAGATCATCGTCGTGGCGCCTACCACAGCCGTGCCGATGAGCACGGGCTTGGCCGTCGCCTTGAACGTGTTGCCGGCCGAGTCGTTCGCTTCGAGGTAGTGCTTGCCCCCCTCGAAGTCGGGATCGAAACCGAACTTCCGCTTGATGTCCTCGCGAATGCCCGGGATCGACTCGATTTGCGAGAGCTCGAACACCGACTGGGCGTTGTCGGTCACGGGGCCGTAGCTGTCGACGGCAATTGTCACCGGGCCCATGCACAAGAAGCCGAAGGCCACGAGGCCGAAGGCGAAAATCGAACCCACGCCGACCATCGGCTGCCCCTCGACCAGAGCCACTTGCATCAGGGAGTTCAGACCCTGCTGGCTGACGAAGAATGCGCCACCCATCAGGCCCGCGATCAGCAGGCCCATCCAGAAGGCGCTGAAGTAACCGGCCACCAGGCCCGAGAGGATCGTCAGCGAGGTGCCGCCTTCGCGCGAGGCCGTGACGATTTCGTGCACGTGCTTCGAGTGCGAGCTGGTGAACACCTTGGTGAACTCGGGAATCAGCACCGCAGCCAGCGTGCCGCAGCTAATGATCGTGGCCAGCTGCCACCACAGTTGCGGCCACTCGGTGCCGTCGACCTCGAGGTTGCCGATCAGCAGCCAGCTCATGAAGAACGACGTCGAGATGCAGAGCACCGCGGCAATCCAGATCAGCCGGGTCAGCGGCTGCTCGAAGTCGAATTCCTTCTTGCCTTTGTACTTGCTTTCGGAAATCGCCTGGTTGACGAAGTACGACACGCCCGACATGAAATCCATCAAGAACCGCATGGCAAAGATCCACACGATCAGCTTAGCCTGCAAGTCGATGTGCGGCACGGCCAGCGTAATGAACGAAATCAACGCCACGCCGGTCACGCCGTAAGTTTCAAAACCGTCGGCCGTCGGGCCCACCGAGTCGCCGGCGTTGTCGCCCGTGCAGTCGGCGATCACGCCCGGGTTGCGCGGATCGTCTTCCTTGACGTTGAAGACGATCTTCATCAGGTCCGAGCCGATGTCGGCGATCTTGGTGAAGATACCGCCGGCGATCCGCAGCGCCGAAGCGCCCAGCGATTCGCCGATGGCGAAGCCCAGGAAGCAGTAGCCCACGATCTGCCGGTCGACGAACAGCAGAATCACGACCATCATCACCAGTTCCAGCGAGATCAGGAACAAGCCGATGGACATGCCCGCGCGCAGGGGAATGTTGACCACGTCCCACGGTTCGCCGCGGAGCGAGGCGAAGGCCGTACGAGCATTGGCGTAAGTGTTCACGCGGATGCCGTACCAGGCCACCCAGTACGATCCGATCATGCCGACGACCGAGAAGAACAGCACCAGCAGCGCGGTCTTCACGTCTTCGCCCTGCAAGCCGATGAAGTAGTAGAGCATGGCCGCGGCGATTAGCGCGAACAGCATCAGCAGGAACTTGCCTTGCTGGATCAGGTAGGTCTTGCAGGTTTGAAAGATGATTTCCGCGATGTTCAACATCGACTCGTGCGCCGGCAGGTTCTTGATTTGCGTGCGCAGATAAAGGCTGATGCCCAGCGTGCCCAAGATGACCCAGGCGCCGCCGAAGAGCAGGTTCCAGGCGCTGATTTCCTGGCCCCCGATGGTGAACTTGCCTTCGTGCAGGTCGGGAATGGCCAGGTCGGCTTCGCCGGCCCAGGCCGGCACCGCGGAAAGCAACCAGAGGGCCAGCGCCGGCAAGATCAGCCGAGTCGCCAGCGAGGCTGAGTTACGAACAAAAGTCACGGCTCGTCTCCAAAAACTGGTTTGTTGGTGTTGATCGATAACGGGTGTGCAAAAATCCGGAGCGGGCGGCCGCCGCGGCTGGGGGCGGTGGCCCTTTAAACCATTCTCCGGTGAAGATCTGGTGTCGTTGGGAAAGTCGCCAGCGGCTGCCGGCAGTCACGTGCGGGAAGGACGGACGCGGCCAGTGCCAAGAACTGGCGCGCAGCGGGCCACGACGTTGCAGTGCGAATTACACGAAGGCTGTCGCATGCGCCGGGCCAACTATCTTGCATCAGCAGCCGCCTTTGCTTTGCAAACACTCGTCGGGCATGTCCCTGGCCTCGCCTCCGGCCAGCCACTCAGGGAACCGCAGCGCTCGGGCCACGGCCCGCGACTCACCGCGCGGTCAATGCTCGCACCGCGAAGCCGCCGGAAAGAAAACCTGGCGAGAGACCCGCCCTGGCCGCAGCCGTGCGACCCCTTCTCATGGGTCCAGCGGCGACCACGCCCTAGTTGGTAGCCAATGGATCTTGAGAAGTCGAAAAATGTAGTTGACACGCTCCCGTCTGTCAACCGACGTCGCGCGGCGGGCCGCTGGGGCAATCGACAACGTCCGCCGGTGCAAACTGCGCGTTTTCGGCCGAAAACGGGTTGTCGAGGGCCCACCGCGCCGCGCGGCACTACGGCGGACTTGTACACCCGAGGGCCGGTCCTAGAATTCGACAGTCAAGCGTCCTGCGAGCTCTTCGAGGTAGTAATGAGCGAGTCTTATGACCTTGGGCGGCATTTCGAACCGGCCGGTCCCCCGCTGGTTCACGATTCCGGGCCGGCGGCACGTCCGGACCAACATGGCGACGCCGAGCCCTCGCCACGCAGCCAGCTGCGGCTACCGGTTATTCTGTTTCTGGCCACATGTCTTACGACCACGATGGCGCATGGTCCGCTGTATGCCGCGGCGCTGCTGACAATTCTGGTCTGTCACGAGTTTGGCCACTACTTGCAGGCCGTGCGGTATCGCGTGCCAGCCAGCTTGCCGTTCTTCATTCCCGTGCCGTTTGGCCCGCTGGGCACGATGGGCGCGGTGATCAACATGCGCGGTCATATTGGCAACCGCCGGGCGCTGTTCGATATCGGCATTAGTGGTCCACTGGCGGGCCTGGTGCCGGCCGTAATTCTGACCGTAATCGGATTGAAGCTCTCGACCGTCGTGCCGTCGCCGCCCAATAACCTTGGCAGGCTGGGCGACTCGTTGCTGTTCAAATGGTTTGAGT
>CAZPED010000119.1:0-8333 GCA_964585335.1 uncultured Planctomycetaceae bacterium
GAAAGATCACGGTCGGCGTGCCCACCACTTCGATTTGGGCCAGCCGCGCCAGGGGCAGTTGCAGGCCGCTGGACGTGGACACGAGGATCTGGCCGAGCGATTCGGTGTCGTGGCGGAATTGCGGCGCCAGCCGCACCACGAGCGGATAGCGGCGCTGCCCCTCGTAGACCTCGCCCACGCGCGGCGTGCCCAGGGCCTGCACCACGTTCAGCACGTCGCGCCGCGGGATGCCGTAGCGCGAAAGCGCTTCCTCGTCGACCGTGATCCGCACCACCGAGGTGAGCGTCAGCTGGTCGGGCACTACGTCGCGCGCGCCGGGAATCTCGCTGACGACCTTCGTCACCTGCTCGGTGTATTGGGTCAGCTTGTCGTAGTCCTCGCCAAAGACCTTAATGCCCAGATCGGCGCGAATGCCGGCAATCATTTCGTTGATGCGCTGCTCGATGGGCTGCGTGAACAGCATGGCCATGCCGGGCATGCCAGCCACGACCTGTTTCATCTTGGCCACGAGCTCGTCCTGATTCGTGGCCCGCTTCCACTCGGAGCGCGGCTTGAGCGTGATGAACACGTCGCTCTGGTCGAGCCCCATCGGGTCGGTGGCCACTTCGGCCGTGCCGGTGCGAGTCCAAATGTGATTGATCTCCGCGGGAAACTCGGCCAGCAGCAGTTTTTCGAGCTGCGTGCCGTAGCGGATCGACTCTTCGAGCGAGACGCTGGCCAGCCGCTGCGTGGCGATGACGATCGAACCCTCGTTGAGGCGGGGAATGAACTCGGTGCCCAGTCGCAGACTGATCAGCGCGGCGCTCGTGGCCACGGCCACGGCCAAAATGAGCACGGCCGCGCGATGTCCCAGCACCCAGCCGAGCACGGGCCGGTAGCACCACTGCGCCGCGCGAATCAGCAGCGGCTCTTTGTGCGACATCTTCTTTGGCAAAAACGTGGCGGCCAGCGCCGGCATCAGCGTCAGCGACAGCACCAGCGAGCCCGTCAGGGCGAACAGCACCGTGAGCGCCATCGGCCGGAACATTTTGCCTTCGACCCCTTCGAGCGTCAGGATCGGCAGGTACACGATCATGATAATCAATTCGCCGAACATCGTTGGCTTGCGCACTTCGATGCAGGCGTCGTGCACGACGTCGAGCTTCGAGCGCCCCTCGTGATTCTCGGACAGGTGTCGCACCGAGTTTTCGACCATGATTACCGAACTGTCGACGATGATGCCGAAGTCGATCGCCCCCAGGCTCATCAGTGTGCCCGCGATGCCCGCTTGCAGCATCAGGTTGCCGGCGAATAGGAGCGAGAGGGGGATGGCCGTGGCCACGATCAGACCGGCCCGCAGCCCGCCCCCCAGGGCGAACAGCGCGGCCACGACCAGCACCGCCCCCATCATCAGGTTGTGCTCGGCCGTGGCCAGCACTTCCTCGACCAGGTCGGTCCGGGCCAGCACTTCTTGAATGTGGCAACCTTCGGGCAGGCTGGGAATGATTTCGGCCATCTTGGCCCGCAGGCGCTGGGTGACGTCGTGGCTGTTCTGGCCCATGAGCATGAAGCCCATGCCCAGGATGACCTCGCCCTTGCCTTGGGCGGTGACGGCGCCGCTGGGAATCTCGTGTTCGATTTCGACGTCGGCCACGTCGTGTACCCGCACGGGCTGCCCCTCGTGCTGTTTGAGGACGATGTGCGAGATGTCCTCGACGCTGGTCAGCCGTCCGACGCCCTGAATGAGCTGCATCTGGCCCGCGCGGGCGATGCTGCCGCCGCCGACGTTTGAGTTATTCGACTTGAGCGACTCGACGACGTCGGCCAGCGTGAGGTTGTATTTGACGAGCCGGGCTGGGTCGAACAGCACGTGGAACTGCTTTTCGTAGCCGCCCCAGGTGTTCACTTCTGCCACGCCCGGCACGGTGCGCAGCTGGGCCTTGACGATCCAGTGATGGATCGAACGCAGCTCGGTCAGGTCGTGGCGGTCGCTGGTGAGCAGGTAGTGGTAGACTTCGCCCAATCCGGTGGCGATGGGCCCCAATACGGGTTTGTTCACGCCCGAGGTTTCGGGCAGCTCGGCGCTGGCAATGCGTTCGCCGACGAGCTGGCGGGCGCGCAAGATGTCGGTGCCCGAGGCAAACACGGCGGTGATTTGCGATAGACCGGCTTTGGAGAGCGACCGCACTTCTTGCAGGCCGGGCAAGCCGGTCACGACCTGTTCGAGCGGATAAGTGATCTGCGTTTCAATATCGGCCGGGCCCAGCGATGGCGCCGTGGTATTCACTTGCACCATGACGGGCGTGGTGTCGGGAAAGGCGTCGATCGGCAGCTGCTGAAAGGCGCTAACGCCCGTGACGATGAGCAGGCCGGCCAGCGCCAACATCAGCCAGCGCTGGTCGATGCTGAATTTGATAATGTGATTGAGCATGGTGCTACCGTGGCTGGGGCGGTTAATCCTCGATGATCTGGCCGAACTCGGGATTCTCCAGGTTCGACTTCAGCAGAAAGCTGCCGATCGTGGCCACGCGCTCGCCGGCCGCCAGGCCCGAAGTGATTTCCCACTGCCGGTCGTGCTTCAGCCCCACTTGCACCTGCCGCACCTGAAACACGTTATGCGGCTGCTCGACAAACACGATGTGCGCTCCCTCGTGCGTTTGCACGGCCGTTTCGGGCACGACCAACCGCTCGAGCGGCTCGTCGACGACCAGCTCGCCCTTGCCGAACATGTTGGCCCGCAGCGCGCCGTCGCGGTTGACTACTTCGGCGCGGACCTGAATGGTGCGCGTCTGCGGATCAACCTCGGGGCTGATCCAGGTGACCTGGCCGGCAAACGACTGGCCGGGCAAGCCGTCGGGCCAGAAGCGCACGTTCTGCCCCAGGTGAATGTGCGAGAGGTTGCTTTCGTAGACGTTTAGGTGCACCCACATCGTGTCGAGATTGGCGATGGCAAACAGCGGCGTGGTGGCCAGCACGGGTTCGCCCTCGACGGCTTGGCGTTGCACGACGGTGCCGCCGCGTGGAGCCACTACGACCAGTTCCACGCCGATCTGCTTTTTCTTGGCGATGTCCTCGATCTCGTCGGCCGTGTACCCGAACTCGGCCAGACGCTCGCGAATGCGGGCCGTGTCGTTGATTTGCTCCTCGAGCAGGTGCTGCGTCTCGAACAGGTTTTTGGCGGGCACGCCGTCGCCCACGGCCTGGAAGCGTTGCACTTGCCAGCGCAAGTGCTCCTCGTGAACCAGGGCGTTGACGTACGATTTCTTCAAATCGCCGATCGACTGCGACTTGACGATCGCTAGCACGTCGCCCGGCTTGACGCGTGAGCCGACGTCGACCTTGATCGGCCCCAGCATGCCTTCGGCGCGGGGCGGCACTTTCACATAGCTGTTCTGGTTAAAACTGGCACTGCCAAAGCAGCTCATCGTGTTGGCCAGCGGCACCGACTGGGCGGGCGCCACCTCGATGCCGGCCGCGGCGCGAATCTGGCCGCTGGGCAGCCGCACCACGCTGGGCGTGGCCGGCTCGGCCGTGGCCGCCGCGGGCTCGGCCGGTTCGACCGGCGCAGAGGGCTGCCTGTGTGTCAGCCCGCTCAGCCAGGCGACCGCCACCAGGCCCACACCGAGCAGCGTAAAGCCGATCAACTGCCAACCATAGCGCGCCTGATGCGCCAAAGCGCTCGAAACCATGACCACTGCTCTCCGCACGAGGAATCTGTCGCTCGACCAATGCCCGGCGCGCATGCAAACGCGCTACCAGACCCAAAAAAACTTGGGATCGGGCGAGAGCTTCAGATCTGCCAAGAGGCCAGCAGTGCGCGCAGTTGATGCGCGGAGTGCGGCGGCGGCTTGAAAAAATCGGCCGCCATGGTGGGCCGATCCAGCGGCGGGAGCATCTCAACGGCCACATCAGCCACGAGGCACACGCTGGCTGGCGTGCTCGTCGGCTTCAGGTCGGCGACCGGGCAATCGTGGTTCAGCAGAGCCCCCCGACACAGACAACCCGTCTCGTTCGGGTCGGCATCCGTCGGATTGTTCAGGGGGGGCGCTTGATTGGTGACCAGGCTGCGCGCGCACAGGTTGGCCGTCGTGTACAGGCAGTTCAAACCCCGCCCCACGATGACCACGGCCAGGCAGCCTACAAGTAACCAACGCTCACGCATGCTTGGTATCCGTCTCCCGTCAGTACAACCTTACCATGATCGTAGACGCCAGGCTGCCACGGTTCAACGGGCGGCTGGCCGCAATGAGCGGGAATGTGCCATGCGGCCCATCTGGTGGCTCAAAACCGCGGCAATTCCGCACAGCGGGATCGCGCTGCTGGCTGCCAACAATGCTACTCGGCCTTGGCCGGTTCGCGGCCCAACCACCGCAGCACGTGAAATAGCATCGCCAATACGCCCACGATGGCCAACACCGTTTTGGCTTGATCTGCAAACGAGGTGCCGGCAATGTCGTGCCAGCCCAGGCTGATCGCCTCGGGCGAGGCTGAGGCCAGGGGCGTCACGTCGGGCACGGAGACTTGCCGCGCTGGGCTTTCGCCCGGCGTGGCAGCCGTCGGCAGGGCAGGGGCCGGCCGCGCACCGCTCATGGTCTGCACCACCGCCGCCGGCGAAGTTGGCGGCGCCGACACTGCCACCAGCGGCAACTCAGGCTCGACGATCGTGGCCGTCTGCCGCCGCTGCTCCACGACCGTGGGCTTGGCCGCGGCCACTTGCACGGCGCTCGAACCCAGCTCGGGGGCCACGCTAGTGAGAAACCACCGCACGCGTCCGCAATAGCTGCCCGAGGTGCGACCATTGCCTTCGCCAAACAGCACGCCAGCCAACTCGCCGCGACTGTTGAAGATCGGTCCGCCGGAGTCGCCCTGCCGTGCCGAAACGGCCACTTCCACCATCTCGAAGGGAAAGGTGGTGCCGGGAGCCACGTACTGCGTGCAATAGCCGCTGGCGGCCCGGTATTGGCCCGAACCGTAACCGGCAATGGTCAGCAGCTCGCCCGGTTGAGGCGCCGCGGTGGCCAGCGGCACGGGCTGAGCGTTGGGCTTGCGAATCGCGATCAGCGCCAGATCCCAATCCTTGTCCACGCGCTGCACGGTGCCCAGCGAATAGAAGCCGTCGGCAAAGTGCACGGAGATTTGCCCCGTGGCTTCGTTGATCACGTGCCAGTTCGTTACGACCAGGCCGTACTGCTCATTGGTATAAACGAGCGTGCCCGAGCCGTACGACACGCTGCCATTGCCAGGAGCGACGATGCGGGCCACGGCCGGATGGATCTGGGGGTTGGCCTGCGGCAGCGAGACGATGCGCGTGCCCGGCGCAGCCGTCTGCGCATGCCCAAGGGGCGCCGCCAAAGCGCAGATGGCTACCGCCAGCCAACGTTTCACTTCTGCTCCGCCTTGCGTTGATCGCGCCGCGTGGCTTCGTTCTTTACGATCAGTTTCAGCAACTCGCGGCGCAGCTGTTCCCGATCAGCCGGGCGGGCTGCGCTAGTCGTGGTGCGTACCATGGGTTCCTCAAGCGGCAATCGGCCGACCGCCGCGCAAGTCCTCGTTTCGATCGGGAAAATCACGTCCGCCGTTGTAGCGGTCCTTCAGCCGCCGCAGTTCGTTGCGCAGCGCGCTTTCGGCCAGCTTGGTTAGCGTCAGCCGCGCGGGGTAGCCGGCCAGGTGCACCGCGGCGTTGCGGGCCTCGTTGAGCACCTCGGCCGACAGGTAGAGCGTGGCCCGGACCTTGGCGGGGCCGTGCGGATTCGGTGAAAAGGGCATCGCGACCTCCTCTGGGGAATAGCCGGAACGTGGCCGACAGCGACCCGTCCTCTTGCAGGAGGTTTCGGACGTTTACCCACGATTCGTGAAACGTCTGACGTTTGCCGCTAGCGGTTCGCCCCGCGGCAAACTTTGCCCCCGCGGCACCAGCTGCCCGGCTGGGGGCTTTTGCGTGGGACGGCGGCCGCAGATCCGCCAAAGTTTGCCAGGGGCGCCCTTGCCGGGCGGCCGCGCAGTTTGCGCGCGCAAAAAAAGAGGGCCGGCTGTGGCGCCGGCCCTCGTGCCGATTGGTTAGCTGTGCCCCTGTCGGGCAGACTACTTGCCGGCCAGCGGGTCGCTTACCTGGCCCATGGCTTTGAGCGTGGCGGTCTTCTCGCCCTTCAGGTCGGTGACAATCTCGATCGCCTGGCTAATCTTGCCCGACTCGTCGCGGGCTTCGAACGTCACGGGCACCAGGTGAACCGCCTTCGACTCGTCGTTGGTTTCGAAGCGGAAACAGTCGTTCTCGCAGCGCACGGCCGTGATCTTGAACGGCTGGGTCCCCTTGACCACGATTTGCTTGGTCACGCTTTTGCCGGGGGCAATAGTGCCCAGCATCAGCGCGGCGGGACTGACCGACAGGTCGGCCACGACCAGGCCTTCGACCATGACCGGCACTTCCTTGCCGTATTGATCGTTGGTCGAGAGCGTGACCTGCTGTTGCAGATAGCCGGGCGGCGCGCCTTCCTTCAGCTTGACGTCGAGTTCGTAGTTGGCGCGGCCGTAGCCCCGGTTCAGCTCTTTAATGGCCGCTTCGAGGTAAGGCGAGTTGGCATTCACGCCCGTGATTTGCCAGTTGCCGCCGCCGGTGTAGTTGATCTGGATTTTCTTCTCGGCCGTCTGGCCCTCGCCCACCGAGCCAAAGCTCACCTGGCCCGGGTCGAGCATCAGGTCGGAGCGAATGAAGCCGCGGACTTGCAGGGCCACTTCGGCGTACCGCGGGCGATCGATCGTCACGGTTACCGTGGCGCCGCGCTGGCCGCTGAAGGCCCGGGTGTTGAAGGCGGCCACGATGGCCCCTTTTTCCCACGACTTGAGCGTATCCTTCGAGATTCGCGGTTGCGTGCAGCCGCAGCTCGAGCGGACCGACGCGATGTGGACGTCGTCCTTATACATATTGGTGATTACGAACTGATGTTCGACTTTCGCGGCGCGGGCCACCGTGCCGAAGTCGACGGTTCGATCGGAGAACATCTTTTCGGCCCATTGCTGGGCGCTGGCCACGTTGGCCGCCAAAAGGCAAGCGGTTGCCACACAACAGCGAAACATGACTCTTCCCCTAATGGGCGCCCTGGCGGCGCGAAGGCAGGAGTGTTTGGGTTGGACGCTATAACGAAAAAAGCCGCTGCCGTGCCGGGCGGCACGCAGGGCTTTCAATCAACGTAAGCGTAGCGGGTAGGCGGGATTCATGTTCGAGTCTAGCCGTCAGTCAAGGAAAGTCAAATTTCCGCAAAATGCGTGTCAAACAATCTGTTCGTACTGCGTAAACTGGTCGGGCGCGTCGCGCGACCATCGTCGCGCAACCTTCCCGCCACCGATTTACCCGGTACGGCCGGTCAACCCGTTACGGCTGGCTGCGTAAGGTGCAAAAATGGGGCCAATGGGCTAAAGATCGCGGCCTGTTTGGCCGCACACCCGATCGGGTTAGACCCCGGGGGCGGTTAGCGATCGGCGCGCTGGAGAAAGGCACGCACCGTCGCGAGATACTCGACCGGCTGTTCGAGTTGCGGCGTGTGCGAGCTCTCCTCGAACACCGCTCGTTCGGCGCCAGGGATCTGCCGCTGGTAACTTTCCACGCTCTCGGGCGCCGCTTGATCGAACCGTCCGCACGTCAGCAGCGTGGGGGCTCGCACACTACCTAATTGCGGGCGCGCATCGAAACCGCGCAGCGCTCCGGTGCATTCCAGCGGGTTCGGGCCCCACAACACCGGGTAGATCACGGGCCCTAATCCGGCCAGCGTCCATTCGAGCGCGGCCGGCCAGGGCTCGCGCCGGCAGAGATACTTCCGCAAATAGGCTCGCACGATCGACTGGAACACTTCGCTGCCAATCAGCTCGGGCGTGTTGAGCTGCGGGAGCAGTTCGCGCATCGGCTCGGGCAGCGTCGCCAGGAGCTGGGCCGTGTCGTGATTCCACACGCCCATCGACAACAGCGGGCTGGCCAGCACCAGTCCTTTGACGCTGGCGGGGCGGCGCAGATAAAGGTCAAGCGCCTGGGCCGCGCCGAAGCCATGCCCCAGCAAGAATGATTGTTGGATACCCAGCGCCGCGCACATCTGCTCGACGCGCAGCGCAATCTGATCGGACGAATACCACTGCAAATCGGTCGGACGATCCGAGCGGCCGCTGCCTAGCTGATCGAACAGCACCACGGGCCGCTCATCGCCCAGCTCGGCCAGGGCCGCCAGGGAATCGTGCGGAAAGCCGGGGCCGCCGGCCAGCACTACCAGCGGCGTGCCCGCTCCGGCGCCATAGCGCCGATACCACACACGGCCGCCGCTGACGGGCACGTAGCCCTCATCGGCGACCGGGACACTTGCGGAACTTGC
>CAZPED010000120.1:0-8310 GCA_964585335.1 uncultured Planctomycetaceae bacterium
ACTTGCCCTTGATCTGCCAGAGCAACTTGCCGTCGAGATCGTACGAACGTGCAAAACCTACCCCGGAGGTCACCAGCTCGGTGCGCTGGTCGTTCTTCCAGATAAAGGGCGTGGCGTAGTTGGTCTTCTCCTCGCGCTCGACGCGCCAGACGGTCTGGCCGGTCTTCTTGTCGATTGCCTCGAGATAGGACTTCTCCTCGTTGTCGTTCACCAGGTACAGCCGGTCCTCGTAGAGGATTGGCGAGATCGAGGTGCCCCAGCCGTATTGCGTTTCGGTCGGAGCGACCTCGCGCGTCCACAGCAGCTTGCCGTCCAGGTCGTAGCAGTACAGGCCCACATTGCCGAAATAGGCGTAGACGCGCTCGCCATCGGTCGTGGGCGTTTCCGAAGCCAGCGAGTTCTTGATGTGGTGCGGCTTGGCCGGTATCGCCGCGTGCGCCGTCCGATCCCAAAGCACCTTCCCCGACTTCAAGTCCAGGCAAAACACCTTCCACTCGTGTTTGTCCTTGGGCTTGGGATACTTGTTCGCGTCGACGTCCTCCAGGTAGAGCCCCTTGCGCGGCTCGGGGGTCTCGCCCGTGTTGACGCACGTGGTCAGAAAGACCCGCTGGCCCCATACCACCGGCGTCGACCAGCCGAGGCCCGGGATGTCGGTCTTCCAGAGAATGTTTTCCGTGGCGGACCAATGATCGGGTGGAATCGCGCCTTGGCTGGGCGCTTTGCGACTGGCCAGAAAGCGGGGCACGTTCTCGTCGGCCCGTGCCGCAAGGCACAAGCAACCAACGCACGCTGCAAGCATGGCGCTGCGAATCATCCGCGAGGACTCCCGAATGCAGACTGTCAGAGATGTGAAACGCGCCGCATCGGGCGGTCTGGGGGTCCGCCGGTCTGTGATGCTACCGACCGCCGGGGGCGAGCGTCAAGTTTTTTCGCTCCCCCGCGCCGGTGACCGGCTCATCTCAGCCCGACCAGCCTACGGCCGCGACTACCGGGAAAAGGTCAATCCCGGGTCGCCCGGCGGGCTGCCGGCCAGGCGGAAGTTGAACGACTTGCCGTCCACGACGGTTACCTGGCCAACCATCGCCGGGTTGCTGTCCTGGTTGAGCACCAACAGATTGTCGGCCACGGTATAGGTGCCGTCGAAGTCGTGCGATTGCTTGTCCTTGCTGAACTTCCAAGCGAACTTCGAGTCCTTGCCCAGGTCGAGCGAGATCTTCGAGCCGTCGGGCCGGCTGGCCGTCCAATTGCCGGCCAGGGCCGAGGCCGTTACCGGTTTCGCCGGGGCCGGCGGCGCAGTGGGCGCCGGCGGCTCGGCGCCTTCGGCCGGCGGCTGCAGGCTAGCCAGCAGCTGCGTGGAAAGTTGGTCTTGCGGGTTGATCCGCACCACGTCCTTCAGCTCTTTGGCCGCGGCTTCGGTCTTGCCGCAGGTCAGGTAGTGATAGGCCAACAAAAAGTGCGCGTCGGCCGCGTCTGGATTCTGTTTGCGGTAGGCCTCGAGCGCGCGGAGCTGCTTGGTGTACACGCTGACGTCCGGATACAAGCTCGACAGGGTCGTCCAGTTCCAGCCTGGCCCTGCCGACAACACGGCATAAACCGCGCCGGCCGCGTCCTGGTACTTCTCGGTGGCAAATAGCACCAAGGCCCGGAATTCGTGCAGCGTCGGATCGTTCGGCACTTGGGTGATGGCCGAGTTGACCTTAGCGAGCGCCGTGGCGTAGTCGCCCTGCATGAAAGCGCTGCGAGCGTCGTCGAAATCTTGTTCGGCCAGCGAAGTGGGCGAAGGGGCCGATTGGTCAGTGGGCTCGGCCGGCGCTTCGGAAGCCAGAATCGGCTGCGAGTAGTCGATCGCCGAATCGCCCACCACCACGGGCGCCGCGGCGTAGGGGTTCGAGTAACCCCAGTAACCCCACGACCACGGAATGGCCGAAGCCGCCAGCCCCGTAGCCATGCCGGCGCCCCACCAGGCCCACGGATGGTTGTACCAGCCATGATTCCAGTTGCCGTGCCAGTTGCCATGGTACCAGTTGCCGTGATTGATGCCCGGGTAACCGGGCCGGCCGATGCCGCCAACGCCACCGATGCCGCCAACGCCACCGATGCCGCCAACGCCGCCGATGCCACCAGGACGGCCAATACCACCAACGCCACCAACGCAACCAACGCCGCCGATACCACCAACGCCGCCGGGGCGGCCGACTCCACCGGGACCTCCGGGACCGCCAGGGCGGCCGGCAATGCCGCCGCCGGGGCCACCAGGACGCTCGCCGCCACCACCGGGACGATCGAACCCAGGCCGACCACCAGTCCCACCACCGCCGCCGGGACGCTCAAACCCTGGGCGGCCGCCACCGCCGCCGCCCAGTTGCGGGCGATCGCCAATCGCAGGACCGCCGCCCGGGCGCCCCGCCACGCCGCCGCCAGCAATCCCTGGTCGGTTGCCTGTCGAAGGTCGCCCCGCACCGCCGGGCCGTTGGCCGCCAGCAAGGTTGCCACCACCGGGTCCCGAGCTGGGGCGTGGCGAGCTGAACGAGGGTGCGTGGTGAGCTCCGCCACCACCTCCGCTGGGCCGCGCTCCGCCGCCCGGACGTCCACCGCCACCGCCGCCGTGGAATCCGCCTCCCGCTCGACCACCACCGCCGCCGCCACCCCGCCCGCCACGAGCAGCCGCCGGTTGAGCCAGCAGCGATGCAATCACGAGCGCGGATACCCATTGTTTGGCTTGCATGACGCGTTCCATCTCCGTTGAATTCGTGGCCTGGTCCGTTTCGGACAACCGCAGGCTACTCGGGCAGTGGGGGGGTGCGGACGACCGTAACCTCGGGCGAATCGGGCATGGCCTCGCCCCCGACCACGCGGTCGCGCGATTGCCAGACCATTTGATCCTTGCTGACGATCGTCAGTGAGTTGGTGGCCGAGGCGGTTTCGCCGTCTTGATTGACGCCGGTGAGCTTGATGATCCAGCGGTCTCCGTCGCGGCCGTAGCGGCCCTCGGCAAAGCCGCCTTCCGAGTCGAAGATCCAAGAGCGAATCACCTTGGCCTGCGGATCCCAGCCAATCCGCTGAGTGCCGGTCATCACTTCCTGACCGGTCACCTGAATCCGAAAATCGCTCAGGATGTAAGCGTGCGTGTCGCTCCAGCGATAGGTCGTAACCACCAGCGCCTCAGGGCTCTCGTCGACCCATTCGCCAATCAGCGGCTCCAGGGCCTTGAGCTCTTCGTTGGCCGCTGGCGGCTCGGCGCTCAAGTCGCGAACGCTGGCGATTTGCCATTTACCATTTTGAAACATGTGCACGACGCTGTAGCGACTGTCTTCCGGCGAATCACCGGGCTCGTGGATCACTGAAGCCACGCCTTCCTCGATACCGAGCGTCGAGCCAATCAGCCGCACGGCACTGACCTGCACCGTCATTGTCCCCTCGGGATACGTTTCGAAGACGGCGGCAAACACCTCTTCGATAGCCGCGCGGCCTTGAACGGCGTCGCCCGCCTCGTCGACGATTTCGCCATCGGCGGCAAACAGTCCGGCCAGGGCCTTCGCGTCATGAGCGTTGTAGGCCTTGGCAAATGCTTCGGCGCTGGCGCGAATCGATTTTTCGTCGGCTTCGCGGTTGCGTTCGGGGGTTGCCGCCTTGGCCGCGGCCTTTGCGGCGCCCGCCGCCTTGCCCTGAGTCTGTGCGGCCAGGGGCTGGGCCGACAGCCACAGCGTACCCCAGAGCGCTCCCACCAAGATCGCGCATCGCATCGCAGCATCCTTTCGTGCATGAGCTAGAAGTGCGCTGGCATTATTGCGCGAGTTGCAAATCTTCGCAACGAGGCGCCTCGAAAGATCGAAAAGATTTGATCCCTCACGAATCCGACTTGTGAACGCCAGCGCATGGCACCGCCGCTCTCTTGCGAGCCCCGTTGCGAAGCGCGCCGTGGCGGCTCACTGGCCGCCCTCGACGTTACGCTGGCGGGCCACGGCCTCGAAATGACGTAGCGGCCGTCGGTAGACGCGCGCCCACTGCAAGCGTTCGTCGCCCGGCCGCAGTGACACGGCTTCCTGACCGCTCAAACTTCCTAGCTCCGGGTCGATGCGCCCCCAACCGTATGTCCGCTCCGTACCGCCGTCGCACAGCACCCCATCGACGACGACGCTGACGATTCGCGGTCCGCCGTCGACCGTCAACACCACGTGATGCGAGCGATCCGGCTTGAGCAACCCCGCGTCACTCGTCCATTGACTGCTGCGCGTGCCGTCGGACAACTCCAACCGTAAGGTTTGCTGAGCGGTTTGAACCACCCCGACGCCGCAGCCCGAGGCAGCGCGGCCGTCCAATAGCAGACACTCGCCCGACGACTGGTTGGGGTTGAGCCGCAATTCGATGGAAAAGCCGCCTGCCTCGGCGATTGCCGGCCAGCGGACCGTTCGCGACGCGGCATCCCCCGCATCATGGCTCACTTCCACCAGCAAGTCCTCGGCAGTGGGCAGCGAATGCCGGTCATCACCCTCCAGTTGTCGCCATAAGCCGGCCAACAGACCGGCATCGACCTCGTGTACCCGGGCCACGGTCTTTTGAGTCTCGGTGACCCAGTAGCGGCCGTCCTGCTCGATGAGGTCGGGATAGCTCATCCGCAGTTTGGGGTTGTCGTCGTACAGCAAGATTTCCGGCTGCGACCAATGCAGCTTGCCGTTGCGCTCGACGCCACCGCAAATCCAAGCGGGGTTGCGACCGCTGAAATCGTGGCTGCCATTGTTATGAAACCACAACAGATATTTACCTTGAGCCGTGCGCCACAGTTTAGGACACGCGCGCGGGTGCTTGATCTTGCGCCCGCCGGGCGCGTAGGTGGCATTCTCGGGTTCGGTCCAGTTGCGTCCGCCGTCGCGGCTGTAGGCTTGGCACGGAAAACCGGTCGTCGTGCGGTAGATGCAGTACAACCCGCCGTCGGCCAATGGCACTAGATTGTGTTCTTCCTGCACCGAACCAAACTGCGGCGCGCGGACGCCGCGTTCGCCCTCGGGAAGCATTCGCCAGTGCAGCTTCGCGGGATCCAGCTCGCTCAGGATGTTATCGGATCGAAAGAACCATCCTTCACCCTGATCGAGCATGTACTTACCGAGCTTGGTAAAGCCAAACATCGCGCTGCCTTCGACGACGATCGGCTTGCTGATGCCCCAAAAGATCTGCACCTGGCCGTGCCAATCGTTCGTGCGGTCGCAGTTGGTCTGCCGCATGGGCAGCCGATAGCGCTGGGCCGACCAGCTCGCGCCGTGGTCGTCGGAAAACCGGTAGCAATACCAGCCGAGCATATCGGCGCGAATGCGTTTGCCGTTGAGCGTTTCGACGCAATCGCCGTTGTAGTCGTAAAACACGTAGACCCGGCCCGACGGCGTGACCAGCGGCACTGCCCACGAAGCTTCCGGGCCGTCGGCCGGTTCGATATCAATTGGCTTCGACCAGTTGCGGCCCTGGTCGCGACTGATCGTCGAGACGACATGCTGGCCGACCTGACCTTCGACCCCTTTGCCCGTGGTCAGCACGCACAGCCAGTGACCGGCCTTGGTCACAACCACATAGGGCTGATCGCAGTAACCTTCGTCGGGAATCACCAGGCCGTGCCGCACGTGCCGCCGATCGAGCAGTTGGTCGGCATCGGCCAAAGCCCCCGCGGCCAGTTCGTTCCAGGCCAGACTGGCGAGGAGTAGCACGGCCACCCAATCTCGTTGCATTTCGATTTTCCTGCTAGTGCGTCGCGTCGGCATCGACCTCAGAGTAGCACCACGGTGTGGCGCTGATCTATGATGGCACGACGAACGTTCGATTGCGAGCCGCGCCTCTTCCTGCCATCCAACAATCAACCGCCATGATGCATTCACGAACTCGTTTGCTCCGCGCTGCCGCGTGGTGTGGACTTTATGGCCTGCTGGGCGGACTGAGCGCTCAGGCCGAGCCGGTGCTGCTCAAGACCGATCTGTTCGTCGCAGGGCAGGGGGGCTACGAGCGCTATCGCATTCCGTGCCTGGTGGCGACGGCCAAGGGCACGCTGCTGGCGTTTTGCGAAGCGCGCAAACAAGGCAGCGATTGGGCCGACATCGACATCCTCATGCGCCGCAGCACCGATGGCGGCCAGATCTGGTCGGAACCGCGTAACGTCTCTCGCGTAGCCGGCCCGGTTCGCAAAAATCCGGTTGCCCTGTCGAAGCGCCTGGCCGGCAGTGATGCGCCCACCTACAACAATCCGCAAGCGATCGTCGATCGACGTACCGGCGCCGTGCACTTCTTGTTCTGCCTCGAATACATGCGGGCCTTTTATCAACGCAGCGACGACGAAGGGCTGACTTTCAGCGAGCCGGTCGAGATCACATCCACATTCGACGCCTTCCGGCCCGAGTACGATTGGAAGGTGCTGGCGGTTGGCCCGGGCCACGGCATCCAGTTGCGCGGCGGCCGGTTGCTGGCTACGGTCTGGCTATCGACAGCCACGGGGGGCAACGGCCACCATCCCTCGGCAATCGCCACGATCTTCAGCGACGACGGCGGGCGCACGTGGCAGCGCGGCGCGATCATTGCCACCGAGCGCGAGCCGCTACTCGACCCCAGCGAGCACCTGGCCGTGCACCTGGCCGACGGCCGGGTGATGGTCAACATTCGCAGCGAGTCGCCCGCCAACTTGCGGGCCGTGGCCACCAGTGCCGATGGCGCCAGCGGCTGGACGAAGCCCACATTCGACGAGCACCTGAGCGAGCCAATTTGCATGGCCAGCATTTGTCGCTACAGCGAAGCGGCCGGCGGCCAACGTAACCGCCTGCTGTTCTCGAATCCTCACAACCTCGAGCGGGCCGACGGCAAAGCGGCGCCGGGCAAGGGGCGCGACCGCCGGAATCTGACGATCCGCCTGAGCTACGATGAAGCGACCAGCTGGCCCGCTGCCAAAAGCTTGGAGCAGGGACCCAGCGGTTACAGCGACCTGGCGGTGGGACCGGACTTCACAATCTACTGCCTCTACGAGCGCGGCGGTCGCGACCCGCGCAAAACGGGCCCGGCCACGGCGGCCACGCTCACGCTGGCGCGGTTCAATCTCGAGTGGCTGACCGACGGCCAGGACCGCTAGCCTCGCGCCACGGCTAGCTGTCCAGGTCGTGGACGCTCAGCTCGTCTAACAGCTCGTCGAGCGCTCGAGCCAACGTAGCCGTGCTCGTCGCCTGAAAAGCGCGAGTGCGAAGCTCGTGGCTGGCTTGGGCCGTGGCGTGCAAGTCGAGCGGTGCCAGCCCTTCCGCGAACCAATGCCGCCGATCAGGCATTTCTTCCACGGTCGCGGTGCTGGGCCGCGTGAGCGCCGCGGCCACCAGGCCGGCGTCAACCGCCGCGGTAGCGCTCACCTCGGGCGCGGCTGGAGGACTGGCCACGGTAATGAACCGCGTCACGTTGCTAATGCTGGTGGCATTGTTGCGAGCCGCCAGAGAGTCGGTGGTATTCACCTGGCCGTCGCGATTGAAGTCGTAAAGGTTGGTGATCGGAATGTTGGCCAGCAGCGAAGCCCCGTGGTTACGGGCCCCCAGTTCATCCGTCGAGTTGACGTTGGCTTGCGTGCTGGTGTCGCCGGCTCCGGTGTCGCCGGGGGCGCTGCCGAAAAAGAAGACGTCGGCTTGCCCCGTTGGGTAACCGGCCTTTTGCAGCAGGCCCGTGTTGGCGTTGGCCTTGACGATCACTTCGAGCCATTGCTTTTGAATGGCGCCGTTGGCCCAGACGATTTCCACGCGGTCCGATCCGCTGAGGCCGGCACCCGCGCGCACCGATAAGGAAATGGGCGCCGGAGCGGTCGACCAGGTGCTAGGCGTGTTGTTGTTGCCGACCTTGAAAATAAAGTCGTCGGCCGTAATCGTTCCATGCGGGCCGGCCAGATCGACCATGATGCCGTTGATGCCTTTTGTATAGCTCGAAACATTGGCGAACGTGGCGGCGCCACTGCCGGGCAGGTAGGCGGCCTTGTCCGTGGCGATCGCCAGGTCGTCGTTGGCGTTGATGGCCGCGTTGTTGCCGTCGTAGCGCACTGGCGAAGCCGTGCCCGACTGGTTGTAGAACAACTGCCGTGCAACCACGGCCGCAGTGACCTGGGTGGGAAACGTAAACTCGATGGGCTGGAGCACGTCGACCTTGTTCTGCCAGACGGTTGTCCAGTCGTCCTTCAGAATGCCGCCGGTGTCGCCCGAGTTAGGATTCCAGCTCCAGTAGGTCCAGCTCATGCCTTGCTGGCCGGCCGCCAGGTCCGAGGTGCCGTCGCCATTCAGGTCGCCCCCCAAATAGTCGGCGATCTCCTGAAACCAC
>CAZPED010000121.1:0-8282 GCA_964585335.1 uncultured Planctomycetaceae bacterium
CCCGGCCTGCAGTCGAGTGTGCCCGGAAAACGCCATCATCTTTCCGCAGCACAAGACACCGGCCATCGCCGGCAGCGACGAGGTGAACGCGGGTGGATTGAAAATCGACCTGTCGCAACTGTTTGGCGCGCCTAGCGCCATCGAAGTCGCCGCGCAGGAACGCGACACCGAGCTAGTCGCCGTGGGACGCGACGCGGTGGGGCTGTCGGTGGGCATTCCCAAGCGCCAGGTCGGTAAAGATCAGGGGCCCAAGGACGAGCTCGACGCCCTGATGGACGAGCTCGACGATCTGGGCATCTGAGCAGCCGCTCAGGTCGCAGCGCCCGTCGACGCCGGACGTTCGACGATCGGCAGGCCACCTGGCTCCGTTGTGATTCCCTCGGGCATTACCGGGTGCGTGTACGCGCCGAAGTCGTTGAAGAAGTGCTTCTTCACGAACCGGTAGGCGAAGCTCCGCTCGGGAATTTCGTGACCGGGATCGAACTGGCTGCCCCGCGGCTGCATTGCTTCGAGCTCGGCCAGGGCGGCCTGCCGGGCCGTGGTGTCGCGAGCGCCGTGCTTGACGACCAGTTGCTTGAGCAGATCGGGCCGCTCGAGCACGATGCAGCCCCGCGTGGACGCGGCCGCCATTTGTCGAAAGTCCTTGAGGAAGCTCGACTGGTTGAACGTTTCGGTCAGCGAACGCTGGTCGTGAATCGATTCCTTGGCGAACTGCACGATCGGGCAGGGTTCGATGTCGCCCCAGGGACTGACGTGATGCGTGAAGCCGGTCGCCGCGGGACAGAGCGCCTGGCCCGCGTGATCGTAGTAGGCGTCGATGACGCAGATGGGCTTGGTGGCCCGGGTGTCGACGACGAACTGCCGCACGCGGCGTTGCTGGTCGGGGGTGAGCGCCAGCTCGGGTTTGGCGTCGGGGCCCACCGGGCGATAGGTGTGATACCACATGTACATCACGCCCATCTCGATCAGCCGATCGACCCAGGCTTCGGAGAGCAGGTCGTCGATATTGGTCTGGCACAAGCTGGTGCAGACGCCGGTGAGCAGCTTGTGCTTGAGGCAGTTTTCCAGCCCGGCCATCGAGCGGCTGTAGACCTGCGGCCGGCCGCGGCGCTCGTCGCTGATGATTTCGGTGCCTTCGATGCTTACCAGCGGCGTGACGTTGCCCATCGCGCGCAGTTGCCGCGCGACGTCTTCGCTGATGAACTGCCCGTTAGTGAAGACCTGGAAGTAGCAATCGGGATGAGCCGCCAGGATTTCGAGCAGCTGGGGATGCATGAACGGCTCGCCGCCGAGGATGCCGAAGAAGCTGTTGCCGGCCGCCTTGGCCTCGGCGATCATGCGGTGCATGGCCGCGGGGTCGATCGTTTGCTGCTTGGCCGCCACGTCGACCCAGCAGCCTTGGCAGCGCAGGTTGCAGCTGTTGATGATCGAGATGTACAGAAACGGCGGAAAGAATTCGCCGCGTTTCAATCTTTGCTTGTGGCGGGCAATGGCGCGCATGCCTTTGAAGCCCATGTTGTAGGCGAGCTTCCAGAGCAGCCGCTTGTCGGTTTCGACCAGCGCGCGTTTGGCCATTTTCAGATACATGCGCGACGTTGCTCCTCGCGTGTCGAGTTGCGGCTGCCGGCGTCGGTGAGCCAGCGCCGGGCAATGGCACGATTATAACAGCCATGCCGGGCGACCTACAGCAAGCTGTTGGGCCAACACGACCTGCGCGCTACAACCGGCCCCATCGTCAATTCCCCGGCGGGTGTCCCGGACTCCGGCGTATTCCACTTGTGAGGGAGGGGAGTATCGACATCCCATGGGCCGCTGTTTACACTTTTCTGTTACGGCTCGCTGAATCGGAGTTCGCCCGAGCTGCCCGCGAAGTGCAACCAGCACCCGCCGTGGCGCCTGGCGATGTTAGCCTCCGAGACCTGGCTCGAGCCGCACCTCCCTGGGGGTTTCATACCGTTTATGGTCGATCCCGACCGCCTTTCGGCCGCTTACGAAACGGCCCGTTGCGACTTGCTCGCAGAAAGTACCGCGGCAGGGCATTGGATTGGCGAACTGTCCAGCTCTCCGCTTTCGACCGCCACCGCCATCAGCGCCATCGCGATTGTCGAGCGCCACGCACCCACGGCTGCCGGCCGCTACGTTGACGAGCATCGCGAGTGCCGCCGCAGCGAACTGATCATGGCCAGCTTGCGCTGGTTGGCACGGCATCAGAATGCCGACGGCGGCTGGGGCGACACCGACAAAAGCACTTCGAACATCGCCACCACGATGCTCGTCCGCGCCGCGTTCGCGCTGACCTGCGTGCCCGCCGATCATCCGGGCATCCTGGAGCGTGCCGACGCCTACATCAAGCAGCAGGGTGGCGTGGCCGGTTTGCGCCGCCGCTATGGCAAAGACAAAACTTTCGTCGTGCCGATTCTGACCAATTGCGCGCTGGCCGGGTTGGTGCCGTGGCGCAAAGTGCCGGCGCTGCCGTTCGAGCTGGCGGCCGTGCCGCAGAAGTTTTGGAAGTCGCTGCGGCTGCCGGTCGTCAGCTACGCGATACCGGCGCTCGTGGCCATTGGCCAGGCGCGGCACTTTCATCGCAAACCGTGGAACCCGCTCACGCGCTTGTTGCGCGGCGCGACGGCCGATCAGACGCTCGGCTTGCTCGAATCGATGCAGCCAACCAGCGGCGGATTTCTCGAAGCCACGCCGCTAACGAGCTTCGTCGTGATGAGTCTGGCCAGTATCGGCCACGCCGACCATCCGGTCGTGCGCAAGGGAATCGAATTCCTGCTCGACTCGGTGCGGGCCGACGGCAGTTGGCCCATCGATACCAACCTGGCCACGTGGAATACCACGCTGTCGATCAACGCGCTGGCGGCCGGCGGCGAGGACGTCAGCGAGTTGGGTTGCCTCGAATGGCTGCTGAAATGTCAGCACCGCCAGGTGCATCCTTACACGGGCGCCGAGCCTGGCGGCTGGGCCTGGACCGATTTGTCGGGGGGCGTGCCCGACGCCGACGACACTTCGGGAGCGCTACTGGCCCTGGCGGCTTGGCCCGCGCACGACCCGCTGGTGCGGCAGCGCATCGATCGCGCGGCGGTGCAGGGCGTACGCTGGTTGCTCGACTTGCAGAATCGCGATGGTGGCTGGCCGACGTTCAGCCGCGGCTGGGGCACGCTGCCCTTCGACCGCAGCGGCAACGATTTGACCGCTCACGCGCTGCGCGCACTGCACGCCTGGCGCACGCGCCTGGCGGCTGATCCGGCGCTGCCCGGTCACGAGCGGCAGCAACTCGATGCGCGAATTGGCAAGGCCATTGATCGCGGCTTTGGCCACTTGCTCAGCCGGCAGAATCTGGATGGCAGCTGGTCGCCGCTGTGGTTCGGCAATCAGTACCGCGCGGGCGAAGAGAACCCGGTCTACGGCACCGCGAAAGTGCTGTTGGCGTTTCGCGACCTGGGGCGCACGGGCGACGCGGCGGCGCAGCGTGGGCTGCTGTGGCTGGTTGCGGCACAGCGCAACGACGGCGGCTGGGGCCCTCCCGTTGGCGCCGGCGCGGCCGCCTCGAGTGTGGAGGAAACGGCGCTGGCGGCCGAAGCGCTGCTGACGTGCGGCGACTCGGGGGCCTATGAAACGGCTGCCTGGCAAGGAATTAAGTGGCTGACCGACACGGTCGAAGCGAATCGCCATCAAAACGCCGCGCCGATCGGTTTTTACTTTGCCCGGCTCTGGTATTATGAGAAGCTATATCCGCTGGTAACGGCGGTGGCGGCCCTGGGTCAGGCCGTCCGACGCGTGCCGCTACAGCCGTCCGACCCGCCCGCCTTTGTTCATTCCAAGAGATAAGCGAGACCTGCCTTGGCGATCGCACCCTCGCACGAGCACCCGGCGCCCGACGAGCTTGCAGCGCCTGCAAAGTCCCGGCGACGTAATACCAGCCATCTGAAGCTGGTGCCCGAAACCAAGCTGCTGCGCGAGCAGATTCGCGCTCGCGCGATTGAGCTGGCCGCGCGGCTGGACAAGTCGCGGCCGCTGGGCAAAGACGAGATGGAGGCCCTGGCCCGCGGCCTGCTGGCCGAGATGGCATTGGGCGAAGGCTACGTGGGCTGGACGATGGTGGCCCTGATCACGGCCTTCTGGCACGACCAGGTGGCCGCGGTGCCGCCAAGCCGCCGCTTGTTCTTGCTGCCGCATTGCCTGAAGCACGCCGAAGGCTGCCCGGCCGACTACGACGAGTTCGGCCTGGAGTGCAAGAAGTGCGGCGCGTGCAGCATTGCCGACTTTCGCGGCGCCGCCGAAGCCATGGGCTACAAGGTGCTGGTGGCCGAAGGCTCGCCGATCGTGCTGAAGATCATCGTCTCGGGCTATGTCGACGCGATCGTCGGCGTGGCCTGTCTGAACGTGCTGGAAAAGGCGATCGACAAGATCCTGCTGGCCGGAATTCCGTGCATGGCCGTGCCACTGTTGTCGAGCGATTGCCGCAACACGTCGGTCGACGAGGATTGGGTGGCCGAAATGATCCGCACGGAGCGCAAAGCGCCCGCCGTGCAAACGCGGACTTACGTGCATCTGATGCGCTCGGCCGCGGGCATGTTCCACCGCGACGAACTGGCGCGGCTCGCGCCACGCACGCGCGGCACGAGCCACCTGGCCGACCTGAACGGTCACGGCCTGGCGGGGGTCGACCCCGTGGCCGGCACCGAGACCATTGCTTACGACTTTCTGGGCAAGGGTGGCAAACACTCGCGCCCTTTCATCACGCTGGCCGTGCACGACGCGCTGACGGGCGGTCGAGGCACGCAAGGCGACGGCGCCCAGCACGTGGCCGCGATCAGCGACAGCGTGAAGCGCGCGGCGCTTTCGATCGAAACCTTTCACAAGGCGTCGCTCGTTCACGACGACATCGAGGACGATGACGGCTTTCGCTATGGCGACGCCACGGTGCACCGCCGCTGGGGCGTGTCGACCGCCATCAACGTCGGCGATTATCTGATCGGCCTGGGCTATCGCCTGGTCAGCCGCGAAGCGAAGGCACTGGGGCCCGACGTGGCCGCCGACATTCTCGATCGGCTGGCCGAAGCCCACACCCGGCTGTGCGAAGGGCAGGGGGCCGAGCTGCTCTGGCGCGACTCGGGCAACAAACGGCTCAAGGCGATCGACGCGCTGAAGATTTACGCGCTGAAGACCGCCCCGGCCTTCGAAGCGGCGCTGGTTTCGGGCGCTCGCCTGGCCGGTCCGATCGATGCCTACGCCGAACCGCTGGCCGCCTTCGCGCGGCACTTGGGCGTGGCCTTCCAGATTTTGAATGACCTTAACGACTGGCAACACGACGCCCATAACAAACTGTCCACCGGGGCCGACGTGCTGGGCGGACGCCCCACCGTGCTGTGGGCGCTGGCGCTGGAATCTCTCGACGAATCCGCGCGGCTGGAGCTCGAATCGCTCGTTGCGCAGTCGCGCAGCGCGGCCGTGCTGGCGCGTGTGCGCGAGTTGTACGAGACCGCGGGCGTTTTCGAGAAAGCGGCGCGTTTGGTGGAAAAATATCGCGAGCGGGCCGAAGCCGTGGCCGACGAAATCCAGCCCGACGAGCTGCGGCGGTTGTTATACTATCTGGTCGACACGGTGCTTGAGCGCGGCACGAGCGATCCCGACGTGGCCGTGGTGCCGCTGGAGCCAGCGGTGTTGCCGATTGTCTGCCAGCCGTAAAATTGAGCCGGCGCGATCGAGAGCTTTGTCGCGGGGCGAAATCCCCCCGGGGATGGCTCGTCGCGCGGTTCACCCGCCTGCCTCGACATTCCTACCTCGTTGCGAGAGCGATTCATCGTGAGCGATACGCACGCCGTCACGCCGGATCTCGACACTCTAGTAGCATTGTTCTACGACCGCCCCGAGCAGTTGGGGCGGTTCGAGGAAGTCGAATCGCGGGAGCTGGCTCGCGACTATCGCATGTTGCTGGCGCACGACAGCCACATGACCGTGACCGTCGAGCGGTTCCACAACGGCCCGGTCGACGTCAAAGTGCTCGACTCGCAGATCAGCGGCGACCACTATGCCCGCAAGATTCTGCTCACGCGACAAAGCGACGGCGGAGTGGTGCAGTTTGGGATCATGCGGTTCGATTTTTCCTGCGTCAGCCCGCAAGTGCGGCGCGAGGTCGAAAGCCAGCAGACACCGCTGGGGCGGATCCTGATCCAGCACAACGTGCTGCGCGAGGTGCACCTGACCAAGCTCTGGAAAGTCACGCCGGGCGAAGACCTGCGGCAGCTATTCGGCATGGCCCCCGGACAGATCACCTATGGCCGCACCGCCGTGATTCATTGCAACGGCGAGCCAGCCATCGAGCTGTTGGAAATCGTCTCGCCCGTCTGATTCGCTTGTGTCGCAGCCGCGCAAGCAAACGTGCCGGCTAGGGCCAGCATGCTTCTCTGCGTCAATGCTCGCGGCCCTAGAACCGCATGGCGGTGAAGCCGCCGTCGACGTAATAGGCCGCGCCGGTGATGAAGCTGCCGGCCTTGCGCGAAACCAACAGCAGCGCCGCGCCCACCAGCTCCTTGGGTTCGCCAAATCGGGCCAGCGGCGTTTGCGCCATGATGGCGCTGGTGCGGGCGTTGTCGAGAATTGCCCGGTTCTGCTCGGCCGGAAAGAAGCCGGGGCAGAGCACGTTGACCCGCACGTGCTGCGGAGCCAACTCGCGGGCCACGTTTTGCGTCAGGTTCACCACGGCCGCTTTCGAGGCGCTGTAGGCGAACACTCGCGAGAGCGGCAGGTCGGCGGTCACGCTGCCGATGTTCAAGATCGCGCCGCCGCCGCTGGCGGCCATGTGGGCGCCAAAGATCTGGCAGCCCCAGTGCGTGCCGCGGAGATTGACGTCGAGCACGCGCTGCCAGTCGTCGTCGGTCACTTCGAGGTAGGTGCTGGCCGAGTGGACGCCGGCGCAGTTGACCAGAATGTCGACCTGGCCGAACTGCGCGAGCGCGGTGGCCAGGAGCGCGTCGAGCGAGCTGCGGCAGCCGACGTCGGCCGGCCAAAACATCGCTTTGCCGCCGAGCTTCGTGATCCGCTCGACGCACTCCTGTCCGCGCGGCTCGCTGTTCCCCGCCACCACGACCGTGGCGCCAGCGCGGGCCAGTCCTTCGGCCAGTGCGCCCCCCAGCACGCCCGTGCCACCGACGACTACCGCCACCTGGCCGTGCAGGCCGAACAGTTGTTCGAGATACTCGTGCGGCATGGCGACCAGAACCAATCAGGTGGCGGCGGCAAACACTTGGACCATCAGCCGGCGCGGCGCGCGCACAGTAAACGCGCGGCGCGCCCGGGCGGGTAACGTTATTGGGGTGGCTTGCGCAGATCGAGCCATTCGGTGTGGAACACGCCCGGCTTGTCGGTCCGCTGGTAGGTGTGGGCGCCGAAGTAATCGCGCTGGGCTTGCAGCAGATTGGCCGGCAGCCGGGCCTGGCGGTAGCCGTCGTAGTAGGCCAGCGCCGTGGCAAAGGCCGGCGTCGGAATGCCCAGTTGAATGGCCGTGGTCAGCACTTGCCGCCAGGCCGGCTGGGCCTTTTCGACGGCCGCCGTGAAGTAAGGGGCCAGCAGCAGGTTCTCCAGGTTCTTGTCCTTGTCGAACGCTTCCTTGATGCGGTCGAGGAAGCGGGCTCGAATGATGCAGCCGCCGCGCCAGAGCATGGCGATGTCGCCATAGTTGAGCGGCCAGGAGTGTTCCTTGGCCGCCGCTTCGAGTTGCACGAAGCCCTGCGCGTAGCTGCAAATCTTCGAGGCATACAGCGCCTCGCGAGTTTGCTCGATGAACGCCCCGCGGTCGCCGCTGAATTTGACGCTGGGGCCGCTGAGCACCTTGCTGGCCCGCACGCGGGCCTCTTTCATCGCCGACAGGCAACGGGCATACACGGCTTCGGTCACCAGCGTGCTGGGCACGCCCAGGTCGAGGGCCAGCTGGCTCATCCACTTGCCGGTGCCCTTGGCGCCGGCGGTGTCCAGAATCAGGTCGACCAGGAAGTTGCCGGTGTCGGGATCGCGGACGCTGAAGATGTCGCGGGTGATCTCGATCAGGTAGCTATCGAGCTCGCCGCGGTTCCAGGTTTCGAACACCTGGTAGAAGTCGTCGTTCGACAGGCCCAGGGCCTGCTTGAGCACGAAGTAGGCTTCGCAGATCAACTGCATGTCGCCGTACTCGATGCCGTTGTGAACCATCTTCACATAGTGTCCCGCGCCGCGCGGACCGACCCATTCGGCGCAGGGGATGTCGTTTTTCGGTCCAACCTTGGCGGCGATCGCCTGAA
>CAZPED010000122.1:0-8263 GCA_964585335.1 uncultured Planctomycetaceae bacterium
ATCGTATCGCGCATCAGCAGCATGCCTGGCGAGCAATTGGCAAATCGCTGGTCGTACCCAACTTTCAGCAGCCAGAAAGCCCCGCCTTGCTCGACGGCCACTTGCATGGCTGCCACGCGGTCGCCGATCCGCAAGAAGCAAATCCGTAGCGAACCATTCAAGCAGGCGGCCTCGGCATAGCGGCGGTAAAAGGCAGCCCGGTGCGGATCGCACAACAGCGCGGTGCCCGAGTCACCTTTCCACGAGTTGGCTTCGACCTCAAGGGCGGCGTCCAGCAGCTCGGGCAGCTCGCCCAGGCTGGGAGTGTGCAGTTCAGTGGTCAATTCGCCGAGTTGTTCGGCCCGCCGGCGCGCGCGGCGCAGATCGCTGCGGCGCCCGGCATTCAAATGCGATTCGGGCTCCAGCCAGCTTTCGTCGAGCGCGATGTAGGGGCAAGTGGCCTGCGGCCGCACCATGACCACGGCCCAGTGCGACAAGTTTTTTTGCAACAGCCGCAGGGCTGGCGAGTCGGCCGGTATCCGTTCGAGCACCAGCGGCGCGCCGCGATGTGTGATCGATGCCACGAGCCGCCGCAGCGCGGCCGGTTCGATACTGGCCAAGTCCGACGGCTCGTGCAGCTCTTTGACGCCGGCCAGCATCAGCCGCCGCACGCCATGCACGCGGCGCCGAACCAGGGGGGCAACGGCGCGCAGCTTTCCGTCGCGACAGATCGTAATGACAAACGGCTCGACTTCGTCCTCGAAGGCCCACAGGGCCGTGCGGATCCAGTCGAAATGCACCAGGGGATTGGCGATGGCCGCGTCGAGCTCGCGCCAGGATTCGGCCAGCGCGTCGACTTCTTCCGCCGAGTGCGCCACGCGGCGCCGCAAGGGAGCTAACGAAATCGGTCGATCTACGGTGGGCGCGTTAAGCGTGGTGGTTGCCGGCATATGCAAAACTAGGCCGGAAATACCCGTCGCGCAATGGCCGCCCCGCAGCTAGCAAAAGCGGGCCGCCCGTGCGGCCGGCGCATTCGTTACAACCGCGCCCAAGCTCGGGAGAGAACCCATTTTACGCCGATGGAATTGTTGACGACCGTGCCCCAGACTGCCGATGGATAGTACTGGCCAGCGTGGTCCCTGGCGCCCGGCCTAACGATTTCCCACCTTGTTCAGTCCCTCTTGCTCTCCCCAGGAATGTGAAGCCACTGATGTCGACTGTCGAAACCACGCTGGATGCACTGATCTCGTCGGCGATCGAACGGAATCCGCACCTGAAACGCCGCAATCTTCGTTTTGAGACCTCCGAGGGACGCGTGGTACTGCGCGGCACGGTGAGCTCGTACTACCAGAAGCAAATGGCGCAAGAGGCGCTGCGTCGACTGCAAGGAGTCGACCAGATCGAGAATCATCTCGAAGTCAACTGGACCTGAGCGCCCGCTCCACGCGGCGAGCGCCGGCCAGGCCAGCGGCGCGCACGGCCATTGCCGCGCGCAGCGCTAACGCCGCGCTCCGCACGGATTGCTGCTCGACCGGCTGCCTAGCGTGGCTGCCGCGGCTGCCAGTGCCCCATTACCGCCGCTTCGCGGTCGCGGTAACACGGCAAGTAGCCGCCCAAGCGCGAGACTTCGAGCACTTCCTGATTGTGCTCCGACAGGCCGCAGATGCGCAACATGCCGTCGTGGCTGTGCACGCGCTTCTGCAAGCAAATCAGTTGGCCAATCAATTCGCTATTGAGCCGATCGATGCCGTCAAGCTCGAGCACCAGGCGGTGCGCGAAGCTCTGTTCGATCAGCGACCAGATCTGCTCGGCCAAGTCTAATCCATCGCCCGCCACGTCCGCCGGGCGGGGGCGCACGAACAGCCAATCGGGCCCGCGCTCCAGCTCCAAATCCCAACCGCGCGCGCAACATACCTGGACCATAAGAGTTGCTCCGTCAACAGACAGAAAGAAGAGACGTGCCGCCTAAAGCCGCCTGCACACGTAAGCGAGGTTCCCCCGAGAGAAGTCCGCCTAAGGACCTCATTCCAGTCGCATCTTACCCCTTTCAGGCTATCTGGCAAGTCCCGCGAGCCGAATGGCGCGCATGCGCGCCCCCTTGAACCACTCTGTCTTTGCCCCGATACTGAGCCGCTGGATCGATCCGGCCAAGATGCTAGCTATCACCCGAAAGGAATTCCGATCATGTCGCGTCCTGGTGCCGTTACTTTTAAAGGCAACCCCATGACCCTGGCTGGCAACGCGGTCACCGTGGGCCAGCCCGCTCCGACGTTCAAACTGCACAACTTCGACAAGGGTGCGCTGGTGGCGGTCACCCCTGCCGATCTGAAGGGTAAGCCGGTGTTTATCAGTGTCGTGCCCTCGCTCGATACGCCTGTATGCCAGACCCAAACCAAGAAGTTTAACGACGAACTGGCCGCGCTGGGCGATAAGATCCACGCCTTGACGGTGAGCCTCGATCTGCCGTTCGCCATGAACCGCTTTTGCGGCGCCGAGCACATCACGAACATGCGGGCCCTGAGCGACTATCAGGATCGCAGCTTTGGCCAGAACTGGGGCATGCTGATCGAAGAGCTCAAGATCCTGGCCCGCGGCGTGTTCGTGCTCGACAAGGACGGCAAGGTGATCTACGCCGAGCAGGTGAAGGAAGTCGGGCAAGAACCGAACTACGCGGCAGCGCTGGCCGCCTTGAAGGGCGCCCTGTAGTCGAGCCCCACACGCGAGTCGGAGACAGCCTCAAAAAACGACGAGCCCGGCACTGATTTGCCGGGCTCGTTTTTTTGCGCGCCGCGCGATCAACCCTTGAGCAATTGTGGCAGGCTTTGCCGTGCCGCCTCGAGCGCCGCGTCGAGCTTCTCGGGATGCTTGCCGCCGGCCTGGGCCATGTCGGGCTTGCCGCCGCCACGGCCGCCGACGACCTCGGCCGCCGAGCGAATCCACTCGCCGGCGTTCAGGCCGCGCTGCTCTAGGTCGCGGCTGATGCCGGCCACGAGCGTCACCTTGTCGTCGGCCCCCGCGCCCAGCAGCACCGCCACGGGGCTGGCCGCCTTGCGCAGCTGATCGATCAGTTGGCGCATTGTGTTGGCGTCGCCGCCAGGGGTTTCGGCCACCACGACCTTGACCCCCGCCATTTCCACCGCGCCGGCCAGTAGCTGGTCGGCCGTGACGCCGCCCGCACGCGGAGCCGCGGTGGCTTGCTTCTTCAGGTCGCGCAGCTCCTTGGCCATGGCGGCCACGCGCGTGGGCACTTCGGCCACGGGCACGCGCAGCAAGCCGGCCGTCTCGGCCAGCACACGCTCATGCTCGCGCACCCGTTCGAGCGCCGCGGCGCCGGTCAGCGCCGTGATCCGCCGGGTGCCCGACGAAACGCTCTCCTCGCCGATGATCTTGAACAAGCCAACCTGGCCGCTGTTGTCGAGATGGGTGCCGCCGCACAACTCCTTGCTGAAATCCCCGATCGAGACCATCCGCACGATGTCGGGATACTTTTCGCCGAAGAGCATCATGGCCCCGCTTTCGCGGGCCTGGGCAATCGGCAAGCTGCGCCAGTTGATTTTGGCCCCCGTGGCGACCATTTCGTTGACTTCATTTTCGACCTGGGCCACCAGCTCGGGGCCCAGCGCCTGGGGATTGGTAAAGTCGAAGCGGAGCCAATCGGCGTCGACTTTCGAGCCCTGCTGCTGGGCGTGCTTGCCCAGGTGTTTTTGCAACGCGTAGTGCAGGATGTGCGTCGCTGAATGGGCGCGGCGAATTCCCTGCCGACGGCGGCCATCGACCGTGGCCGTCGCCTTGGCGCCTTGCAGCAGTTTGCCCTGCCGCAAGTGCCCCAAGTGCAACGTGAAGGCGCCTTCCTTTTGCGTATCGACGACCTCGAAGCGAAAGTCCTTGCCCGTGATTTCGCCCGAGTCGCCCACCTGGCCGCCCGACTCGCCATAAAAGGGCGTTTTGTCGAGCACGACGCAAATCGGCTGGTCGTGGCCGATCTCGTCGATCTGTTCGACCAGCTCGTCGCGAGCGATGATGCCGACGATCTGGCCCTCGGCCTTGGTCGTTTCGTAGCCCAGAAACTCGGTGCCGTGCAGCGTCTTCTTCAGCGCATCGAGCGGACTCGATTGGAACAGCTCCACGCGGTTTCCGGCGCCCGAGTCGATGCCGTGCTGCTCCATTTCGTGGTTGAAGCCGGTCCAGTCGAAGCCCAGGTTGTGCTCGGCGGCCAGGGTTTCGAACAGCTCGGGCGGAAAGCCGTGCGTGGTGTACATTTCCGCGGCTTCGGCCCCCGATACCGTCTCGCGGCTGTCGGCCTTCATCTGCTTGAACAGCCGCTCGATGCGGTCCAGCCCGGCGTCGATCGTCGAGAAGAAGTTGCTCTCTTCCTTCTCGATCACCTGGGCGACCCGCGTGATCGTCTCGCCGAGTTCTGGGTACGGCTCGCGCATCATTTCGGCGACCCGCGGCACGAGCTTGTGCAGGAACGGCTCGCGCACGCCGAGCTGCCGGCCATCGAGCACCGCGCGGCGCAGCAGGCGCTTGACGACGTACTTTTCCTTGTTCGGGCCAGGGTAGACGTTCTCGTGAATGGCGAACGTGCACGCGCGCACGTGATCGGCAATGCGCCGCAGCCGGCGGGCGTTCTCGCTGGTGCGGTCGTATTTCACGCCACACACGTCGCCTGCTCCCTCGACGATGGGCAGGAGAATGTCGATATGAAAGTTGCTGGTCACGCCTTGCAGCACCGCTGCGGTGCGCTCCAGGCCCATGCCGGTGTCGATGTTCTTGCTCGGCAACGGCCGCAAGTTGTTCGGCGGATTGCCCACGCGGTTGAACTGCGTGAACACCAGGTTCCAGATCTCTACCTCGCTTTGCGCGTCGGTCTGGTAGAAGATTTCGCTGCAAGGCCCGCACACGCCGTCGGGCCCGCGGCTGGGGGCTCCGGCCGGCCAGAAGTTGTCGTCCTCGCCCATCCGCTTGATCTTTTCCGGGGGCAGCTTGATGTCGCGCGCCCAGATCTCGGCGGCCTCGTCGTCGTCGAGATACACCGAAACGAACAGTCGCGCGGGGTCGAGCCCCAACCACTCCTTCTTCGTCAGAAACTCCCAGGCCCAATTGATCGCCTCGCGCTTGAAATAGTCGCCAAAGCTGAAATTGCCGAGCATCTCGAAAAACGTGTGGTGATAGGCCGTGCGGCCCACGTTTTCGATGTCGCCGGTGCGCAAGCACTTCTGGCAGGTCGTGGCCCGGGTGAAGTCGAGCTTCACCTTGCCCAGAAAGTGATCCTTGAACTGGTTCATGCCGGCCGGAGTGAACAGCACCGACGGGTCCCAGCGGGGCACCAGCACGTCGCTGGGCCGGCGAACGCAGCCCTTGCTCTCGAAGAACGACAGGTATTTTTCGCGAAGTTCGTTGGTTTTCATGAATTCGATCGCCTGCCCGCCGGGTACCTGTTGCGTTTGCCATCCACTGGCAGGACACCGGCCCGGCCTTGGCGGTTCTGGCGGGTTTGTCCGGGATTAAAGGCCCTCATGATAGTCGTTTGCCCGCAAGGCGACCAGACAAACCCAGGGGCGGCACAGGGCCTGGAGCAGGCCGCTCGGCGGCCGCGGAAAGCGCGCCGGCAGTCGGCGGCCGCATGCCCACCGCTGGGCCGCGCGGCAGCGGTCGCCAAGGCCCCGCTCCCGGGTGCGACTCGTCAGTCGCCAGCCTGCCTGTAGGCCGCGCGCTCGAACGGGTTGTCGCGGTATGGGCGGCCCCCGGTCAGCCACAGGTATAGCGAACACCCCAGGTAGGCCGGCCCCATCAGCGGTCCCCAACACTCGAATTGCCGCACGTGGACCAACTCGTGATCGCGCGCCAAGTCGAGCGTCACTTCAGAGGGTCCCAGAATGGTATGTCCCAGCGTCAAGGCCAGCACGAACTGGCCATCGGGCAAACGCTCGATCAGCCAGCGCAAAGCGCCGCCCTGAAACTCGAGCGTGCGGCCGCGGCGGCGGACGCTGCCGCCAGTGAGCAAACCGCAAAGCCCCACCAGTAACCCCAGAAGCGTGTAGGGCGCTGCCCAGACAAATGCGGCCGCCTGCAACAAGATGGGCATGGCTGGGGTGCCTCGAACCAAGCGACGCGTGCCCGGCCGGACTGGCTCCACGGGCCAGGCACGAGCGAGCTAGCCCGCCTCGGGCGGTATCGTGCGTGCCGGATCCTCGCCGGCCGGCATCGTCAGGCGCAACTTTACTGGCCCCGACTGTCCGGCAACCAGCTCGTGGAACTGCTTGGGAGTGCTCACGCGGCGGTCGCCAACGTGGCTGATGCACATGTCGGGGCGCAAACCCTCGCGCCAGGCGGGACTGTCGGGCGCCACCTCGGTAATCACGACCGACCCTTGCGGATCGACCAGGTGTTGTGTCGACCAGTCCCGATATTTTTCCGCGGCCGTGACATAGTCGACGCGCAAACCTCGCCAGGCCGGCGGCAGCTTGGTGACGATCTTCTTACCCGAGACCCAGAACTTCGACAGCTCGCCGATGGTAATCGTCCTGACCTGCTCGTCGCGCTTGACCGTCAGCTCGACGCTGGCTTCCGGCGGCAGCTTGCCGACTTCCAACAGCAAGCCGTCGGCGTCGAAAATCCGCTTGCCGGCCACGTGCGTGATCAGGTCGCGGGGCCGCAGTGCGAACCGATCGGCCGGCGTCCCTTCGATCACGTGCTGCACGACGGCTCCCTGATTGAACCGCGCGTCGGCCTCGTAGCTGGGCGGCAGTTGAATGCCCAGAAAACCATACTCGACTTCACCGCCCTGCTTGAGCGTGTTGACGGCGCGCACGAACGTTTCGTCGACCGGCAGCGCGAAGCCCGCCGACTGCTCGTAACCCAGCGCCGCGGCCAGCGAGACGGTGAGCCCCACCATCTCGCCTTGCAAGTTCACCAGCGCGCCGCCGCTGGTGCCCAGGTTCAACCGCGCGTCGGTCTGAATCAGCGAACCGTATTGATGCATCGTCGGCCGTGTGGGCTGACCTTGCGGGCCGGGCCAGGGTCCATCTTTGCGCGACAAATTGGAAACGATTCCCCAGCTGGCGCTCGCCTGACCATCGCGAGCAATGGCGTACGGATTGCCCAGGGCGATAACGATCTGCCCCTTGCGCAACTTCGCACCGTCGCCGAACTTGATCGGCTGCAAGTCGCGGGCTTCGATGGCCAGCACGGCCAGATCGCTGCGCGGGTCGGCGCCCACCACGCGCATCACCTTATAGGTCTTATGGCCAGGCGTGGTAATCCAGTAGTCGCTATCGTCGCGCAGAACGTGGTGGGCCGTCAGAATCAGCCCTTCGGCGCCAATCACCACGCCCGTGGCGTAATCGTTCGGAATGAACTCGGGGTCGCCCGGCCGGGGCGCCGAGCGGCCGAACTGGCCGAATGGGTTCGAAGCCAGATCGCCCCGATCGTCTCCAGCGCGGCGGACCCGGGCAATCGCCACCACGGAGCGTTCCGCCTGGGCGATGGCTTTGACCATCGCCTCTTCCAGTTGGGCCACGGCCTGCAGCGCGGTGGGCTCATCGGCCAGGGCCTGCCCACCGAGCCAAGGGCTCAGGGCGCCCACCAGCACGGCCACGCAACCGCAACGCGTCAGACGGCAATTCATCATGACACCTCGTTGGCCTCTAGCCCGGCTCGTCGCAAGTGCTCGGCCCGGGCGGCCAATCGACGGTCATGCAGCGGCTACTCTTCCGCTTCGTCCGTCGAGCTGGCCGTCGCGGCGGTGTCGCCGACAGCCATGATCTTGGCCCGGAGCTCCTCGACAAGCTGGGGGTTTTCCTGCAAATAGGCGCGGGTCTTCTCGCGTCCCTGTCCTAATTGTAACTCACCGTAGCGAAACCAGGCCCCCGAGCGGACGACGAGTTTCTGGGCAATTGCCAGGTCGAGCACGTCGGCTTCGTAGCTGATGCCGCTGTTGTGCATCATATCAAATTCGGCCACCCGGAACGGTGGGGCCACCTTGTTCTTGACCACCTTGGTCCGCACGCGCTGGCCGACGACCTCTTCGCCCTCTTTGAGCTGCCCGATCCGGCGAACGTCGATGCGGCACGAGCAGTAGAACTTAAGGGCCCGGCCGCCAGGCGTGGTCTCGGGGCTGCCAAACATCACGCCGATCTTCTCGCGAATCTGGTTGATGAAGATCACCGAGGTCTTGCTCTTCGAGATCGTGCCGGTCAGCTTCCGCATCGCCTGGCTCATCAGCCGGGCTTGCAGGCCGACGTGCGAGTCGCCCATCTCGCCTTCGAGTTCCTTCTTGGGC
>CAZPED010000123.1:0-8255 GCA_964585335.1 uncultured Planctomycetaceae bacterium
ACCAGCTGGGCGAAGAAGAGCTGATGGATCGCCTGGAGCCGGAAGACGACGAGGAGCGCAAGGGCATTCCGACGAGCCTGCCGTACATCGTGATTATCGCCGACGAAATGGCGGACTTGATGATGACGGCCGGCAAGGAAGTCGAGCAGCACATCATTCGCCTTGCGCAAAAGAGCCGGGCGGTGGGCATCCACCTGGTGCTGGCCACGCAAAAGCCGACGGTGGACGTGATCACGGGCCTGATCAAGTCGAACTTGCCGGCCCGCATCGCCTTCCAGGTGGCCAGCCGCACGGACAGCCGCGTGGTGCTCGACGAAATGGGCGCCGACAAGCTGCTGGGCAACGGCGACATGCTGTTCCTGTCGCCAGGCACCAGCACGCTGCTGCGCGGACAGGGCACCTACGTGAGCGACGACGAGATCAACGCCGTGATGGATTGCTGCGGGACCACCGAGCAGCAATTCGTCAAGGAACTGGTGCAATTGAAAGCGGCCGATGCCAGCGGCGGCGGGAACGGCGAGAAGACCGGTAAACTGCCGAACCGCGATGAACTGTACGAGGCGGCCATCGACGTCATCGTACGCGAAGGCCGCGGCAGCGTGTCGCTGTTGCAACGCGCCCTGGGCATTGGCTATGGCCGCGCGGCGCGACTGGTCGACTACATGGCCGAGGACGGCATCGTCGGACAATACAACGGATCGCAGGCGCGTGAGGTGCTGCTCACGGTCGAGCAATGGGCCGAAATGAGCGGGCAGGGGGGCGGCGCGGCGGCGCCGGCCGAACCTGCGCCACCCAAGTCCGGCCGGGTGTTGACCATGGCCCCGCGCAGCACGCCGCAGATCGACGATGAAGAGGATGAGTTCGAGGACGACGAGGCGCTGGAGGAAGACGAAGCCGAAGTCGACCAGGAAGACTCGGAAATCGAGGACGACGACGACTTCGCGGAAGTCGACGGTGAAGCGGCCGACACGGGCCGAAGCGGCCGCTACGGCCGAGGCCGCGAAAGCGCCTGACGCCGAAGGCGCCTACTCGACCGCGGTCGGGGCCTGGCCAGCTGCCGCCCGAAACAGGAGTCTGAATGCCCATTCCCAAAATGACGACCGAACGCCTGGCGGCCTACAGCGACGGCATCATGGCCGTGGTGGCCACGCTGTTGGTGTTGGGAATCGCCGTGCCCGAGGATCATCAGTTCTCGGCCGATGGCCTGATCGACTTCCTCGGTAAGATTCGTCACGACGTGGGGGCCTACGCGCTCAGCTTTCTGATCGTGAGCAGCTTGTGGGTTCAGCACCACGTGATCTTCATGTTCTTGCGGCACGCCAATCGCGTTTTCAGTTGGCTGAACTTCCTGTTCCTGTTCTTCGTCACGCTCATTCCGTTCGCCACCAAGCTGGTGTCGGTGTATCGGCACAATGTGTTCGTGGTGCTGATGTACGGTCTGTTGCAGGTGGCCTGCGGCCTGCTGCTATTGGTGCTGTGGCGGTACGCAATTCTCCAACACCGCCTGGTATTGACCGGAGTCGACCCGCAGGTGGACCGCAGCATGACGATGCGGTTGCTGCTCTCATCGGTCATCAACCTGATGGGCGTGGCCGTGTCGGTGGCCAGCGTGCCGGCGGCGATTGCGCTGTTTCTGATCGCGCCGCTGTTGAACATCTCGCACCGGCAGGTGGATCAGGGGTTGCGCGAGATGCGGAGCGAGTGAGGCATTCTCGCGCGAGCGCTGCTGCCAGGTGTTAGGACTGCGACTCGGACGGCCCCGGATCAGGCAAAAGCTGGCGTCGGGCCTGACGATAGACAATCCAGGCGATCAGGCAACCGGCGGCGATACCGCCAGCGCCCGCCAGGTTCATTGCCTGATCGTGCTCGCCCGACTCTGTGTTGTACCGCTCCATTTCAGCCGCGTGATCGGACTCGGCTTTTTCACGGCGCGCGACATAGTCGGGGTCGGTCGATTGCCATTGTCGAGGATTGAAGTACTTGTCGTTTAGAATTGAATCGCCAGTCGGGACCGTGGGCTTCGGGTGCATGCCGAGCGTTACCAAGAAGATGACCGCCGCCACCGCCCAGCCCACGATCAATGCCAGCAGCGCAGCGATGAATCGCCGCCAGCCGATGACGTGAAACAGCAGCCAACCCAGCAACTTGCCCGCTGTTTTCTCACCGGCCACGGCAATGTCTCCGGGCAATAGTTGCGGCGATTGCCAGCGGCAGGACTGCCGACGCCAGCATCCAGGTCGTCGATGGCTCGGGCACGACGACCAGCGTCAGGTTGTCCCAGGTTACGTTGGCCGTGAGGTCTGGTGAAGCGCCGCTGGCCGTGAACTCGGCGGCATAGATCGGCACGGCGGAGCGAAAGCCCACGAACTGCGTGGCATCGTTGAACGCTTGTAGCAGCGTGGCCAGCGCGGTGTTCTGCGGCGTGGCGTGGAATGTGCGAGTCAGGCTGCCCAAGATGGTTCCCTGTTGGCCGAACACCGTGATCGAAAGGTCGACCGTCGGCTGCTCAAGTCCCAGATTCAGCATGGCCAGCAAGCCCGTGGCGCCGACCGCGGACCAGGGGGCGCCGGTGGTTTCGATCCGCAGCGCGCCGTGCAAGTGCCCGCCGCTGGCCGGCGCGTCGGCATTCCCGACAATCCAGGAAGTAAAGCTTGCGATGTTATCGTTGATTGGGTCGTACTGGGCCGCCAAGTGGTGCCCTGCGAAGGAATCGGCAATCGGGTCGCCCGGGCTTTCGAAGTCGATCGTGGCGCCGCCAGCGAGCGCCAGAATCGAGGTGATGGGCTCGGCCGCCGCCGGACTTGCCAGCAGCGCCAGGCAGAGCGTGGCCAGCGTGCCGCGGGCGCCAAGTCGCCAGGTGGCGAAAGAAACACGCGAGGCGGTCGAGTACATGAGCAATCCCTCTGCCTGTGGACAGGCGATCAGTCGAACGACACAACGCACGCGGCCTCGGGCTTATGGCGTAGCATAATGCACCCAAAAAAACAAAGGTAGTCTCCAGGCGGTGCCCTCGCAGGTTGCAATACCCGCTCGGGCGTGTTTGAATGGCGGTTCCAACGCGAACCTCCTGCCCAACCGACCAATGGGAGCCCCACCCGTGATTACGCGACGCGCGTTTAGTGGTTTGTGCCTGATTGCTGTATTTGTTGCCATTGCCGACGCGGCTCGGGGCGACGAGGCGCCCAAAAAGGCTGCCCGGATGCTGATGGTCTCGCAGAGCGCGGGCTTCAAGCACGGCTCGGTGTCGCGCAAGGGTGACCAGTTGTCGCCGGCCGAGCGGGCAATTACCGACTTGGGAATTTCGAGCAACCTGTTTCGCGTGGACACGACGCAGGACGTGTCGAAGTTGACCAAGGAGCAGCTCGACAACTACGACCTGATCCTGTTCTACACGACCGGCGACCTGCCGTTCGACCCGGCCGTGCGCGACTACCTGTTCACCGAATGGGTCAAGAAAAAGGGGCACGGGTTCATCGGCACCCATTCGGCCGCCGACACCTATCACAACTACGAGCCTTACTGGGAAATGCTGGGCGGTACCTTCAATGGCCACCCCTGGAACGCCGGCGACCGGGTAACCATCACCGTGCACGACACCAACCACCCGGTGAGCAAGCCCTGGGGCGACGAGTTCGAGATCACCGACGAGATCTACCAGTTCAAGCACTGGCAGCCCGAGAAGGTGCACGTGCTGATGAGCCTGAACATGGCCAAGACCAAGCTCAAGAAGCCCTACCAGGTGCCGATTGCCTGGGTGAAGAACTACGGCGACGGCAAAGTGATGCACATGAGCCTGGGTCACCGCGAAGACGTGTGGACCAACGACAAGTACACACAGTCGCTGCTGGGAGGCATCAAGTGGATGCTAGGGCTCGAGCCGGGCGACGCCGCGCCGAACCCCGACGTGTCGTCGGCGCAAGAAGCCAAGGCCAAGGCCGACTTCGCGGCGGCTGAAAAGAAGTAGCCGTCGAGCGGCGTAATTCCTGTTGAACTACAAGCGCGCCGAGCCCGGCGTTCTGACGGGCTCGGCGCGTTTTGTTTGCCAGCTCAGCCTTCGGGCTTGGGCGGCTTTTTGCCGTATTTGGCTTCGTACTGGGCGGCGAACTTGGCTTCCAGCTCGGGGTGGCAGGCGAAGCACTGCGAGTCGGGGCGGTCGTGCTGCTGGCACCAGTCTCCCTTTTTCTGATAGCTGGCGGCCAGCTTCGAGTCGCACAAGCCGCAAATGCCCTCGGGCACGCCATGTTCATTGCACCACCAGCCGGCGTGTTTGTGGCCGGCCTCTTCGCCAGCATGGTCATGGTCGTGATCTTCGTGTCCGGCCGCTTGCGTGGTTGCTGGCAGCGCGGAGCCCTGGCCACAGCCCGTGGCCGCAAACAGCCCGATAGCCAGTAGGGCGGCCGTGGTCAATTGAAACATACGCATTGTGCAAGGTCCTTTCCTGCAAGGTGTGGTGACGCACGCAATCGTTACGCCACGGGTACTGTCAAGGGCTCGGGTTTGGTCGTCGCGTGCTCGTCGTTCGCGGCGTGGGTCTTGCGCCCCGACGAGGCAAACACCACGTAAAGCACGCGTAGTACCAGCAGCGACATCAGCATGGCCCCGATCACGCCACCGATGACCACCGTGGCCAGCGGCCGCTGCACTTCGGCTCCCATGCCGTCGCTGAGGGCCATCGGCAGAAAGCCCAGTCCGGCCACCAGCGTGGTCATGAGCACGGGGCGCAACCGCGTCACGGCGGCTTGCGTCACGGCATCGTCGAGCGAGAGGCCACGCTCGCGCAGCTGGCGGACGTAGGAAACCAAAATCATGTCGTCGAGCACCGCCACGCCCGACATGGCAATGAAGCCCACGCCGGCCGAGATCGAGAACGGCATGTCGCGCAGCCAGAGGGCAAAAATGCCGCCGACCCAGGCGAACGGAATGCCCGTGAACACCCGCAGCGCGTCGACGACGTTGTGATACGTGAAATACAGCAGGATGAAGATCGACGCCAGCGCGATCGGCACGACGATGATCAGCCGGGTGCGCGCCCGTTGCAGGTTCTCGAACTGGCCGCCGTACTCGATGCGATATCGGCCGCTGGGTAGTGAGACGCTGGCGCCTATCTTCTGTCGGGCTTCGTCGACAAACGAGCCCAGGTCGCGGCCGCGGACGTTGGCCGTAATGGTGATGCGCCGCTGGCCGAACTCGCGGGTGATCGTCGAGGGGCCTTCGACCACTTCGACCTTGGCCAGCCGGTCGAGCGGAATCAATTCGCCACTGGGCGTGGCGATGAGCATGGCACCAATCGCCTCGGGGCTGGCCCGAAACGACTCGGGCAGGCGGACGACGAGCGGAAAGCGAATCTGTCCCTCGACGACTTCGCCTAGCGGCTTGCTGCCGATCGATTCGACCAGGTCGAGCACGGTTTGCGCCGAGACACCGTAGCGGGCGATTTGCTGCTGATCGACGCGAATTTGCAGCACGCCCTGCCCGGTAATCTGCTCCGTATTGACATCGGCGGCGCCCGGCACGCCGCGCAAGATCGCTTCGATCTCCTGGGCCTTGGCCGTGAGCACGTCGAAGTCGTCGCCAAAGAGCTTGACGCCCAGGTCGGCCCGCACGCCGGAGACCATCTCGTTCATCCGCATTTCAATCGGCTGCGAGTAGGCCAATCGCTGGCCGGGCAGGTCGCGCAGTTCCTTATCGACGAGTTCGGTTAGCTGGGCTTGCGTGCGAGCTCGCTTCCATTGCGAGCGGGGCTTGAGCGTAATAAAGATGTCGGTCAGCTCGACGCCCATGGGGTCGGTGGCCACCTCGGCCGAACCGATGCGGCTCCAGACGTGCGCCACTTCGTTGGGGAAGGCGGCCAAAATGGCTCGCTCCATTTGTGTGTTGTAGCGCACCGACTCGTCGAGGTCGGTGCCGGCCAGCCGTACGACGCCGATGGCGATTGCTCCCTCGGACAGCCGGGGCACGAATTCGGACCCCAGGTGCGGAGCGATCAGGCCGAAGGCCACGAACAGCACGGCGGCGGCAAAGCCCAGGACCGCGGGCTTGTGGTGCATGGCAAATTGCAGAATCGGGTAGTGAATGGCGTGGGCCACCCGCATCATCCAGGGCTCGCGATGTTCGACGTGCCGCGGCAGCACCAGGCTGGCCAGCACGGGCATCAGCGTCAGCGAGAGGATCATCGAGCCAACCAGGGCAAAGATGACCGTCAACGCCATGGGCCGGAAGAGCTTGCCTTCGATGCCTTCGAGCGTGAGGATCGGCAAGTAGACGATCATGATGATCAGCTCGCCGAACATCGTGGGCTTGCGGACTTCGACGGCCGCGTCGCGAATGATTTGCAGCCGCGTCTTGCCCTGGGACGGCTCGGCCAGGTGGCGCACGCAGTTCTCGATCATCACCACCGAGCTGTCGACGATCATGCCGAAATCGATCGCCCCCAGGCTGAGCAGGCTGGCGGCAATGCCAAACCGCCACATGCCAAAAAACGCGCAGAGCATCGACAGCGGGATGGCCAGCGCCACAATCAGTGCCGCGCGCAGATTACCCAGAAAGGCGAACAACACGGCCACGACCAGCAGGCCGCCCTCGAACAGGTTCTTGCGCACGGTGTCGATGACGTAGTCGACCAGCTCGGTGCGGTCGTACACGGGGGTGACTTGCACGTTGGCCGGCAGCGACGCGGCCAGCGAGGCGAGCTTGTCTTTCATGGCCCAAGTCACCTCGTGGCTGTTCTCGCCCATGAGCATGAAGCCCAGGCCGAGCACGACCTCGCCGCGACCGTCGGCGGTGACGGCGCCGCGGCGGATTTCGTGGCCGATGGCCACTTCGGCGACGTCGGCCACGCGAATCGGCACGCCGTCTTTGGCGGCCACGACAATGTTGCGCAGCTGTTCGAGATCGACCGTGCGGCCCAGCCCCTGCACGAGCAGCATGCCGCTGGGCTGGCTAATGTTGCCCCCGCCGACGTTGAAGTTGTTGCGCTCCACGGCGTCGACGACTTCGGCGAACGTCAGGCCGTGCTTGATCAGCCGGTCGGGATCGATGCGGATTTGGTACTGCCTTTCGTAGCCGCCCCAGCTGTTGATTTCGGCCGTGCCGCGCACGGTGCGCATCGGCGGCTTGATGATCCAGTCGTGGATCGTCCGCAAATCGGTCGGATCGGTCCCCTGGCCGCTGACGACGTAGTGAAAGACTTCGCCCAGGCCGGTCGATACTGGCCCCATCTTGGGGCGCGCGATGCCGGCGGGAATCGCGGCGCTGGCCAACCGCTCGTTGATCAGCTGGCGAGCGAAATAAATGTCGACGTCGTCGTCGAACAGCACCACGACTTGCGACAGGCCGAACTTCGAGATCGACCGCAGCTGCTCCAGGCCCGGCAGGCCGCTGATGGCCTGCTCGATGGGGAAGGTGATTTGCCGCTCCACCTCCTCGGGACCAAGGGCCGGTGCGGTCGTGTTGATTTGCACCTGCACCGGCGTGGTGTCGGGAAACGCGTCGACATTGAGCTTGCGCAGCGACAGCAGACCGGCGACCGATGCGGCGGCCACGCCCAGCAGCACCAGCAGCCGGTTGCGCAGCGAGAAGTCGATGACGTGCTTGAGAAAATCCATGGTCGCGTGGCTCCCGCTCGCTTAGTGATCGTGGCAGCCGCAGCCGGCGCCCAGGTTGCTGCGCAGCAGCTGGGCCAACAGCACCGAGCTGCCCTGTACGGCCACGACTTCGCCCGGCAACGCGCCGGCTAGCAGCTCGACGAACTGGTCGTCGCGGGCGCCCGTGCGCACTTGCCGCACGTGGTAGACTTTCGGCGCGTCGGGCTTCAGGTAATTGCGGTCTCGCACGAAAATGAACGAAGCTTCCGGCGTGGTTTGCACGGCGGCCCGGGGGATCACGATGGCATTGGGTTCGTCGCGGAGGACGATGTGGCCGGTGCCGTACGTCTTGTCCTTAAGGCCGACACTGCCCGGCGCCAGGTCGACGCGTACTTGCAACGTGCGGGTGCGGGCGTCGATCGCCGGGCTGATCCACGAGACTTTGCCTTGCACTTCGGCCGTGCCATCGTCGGGCTGGAATGTGACCGGCAGGCCCGTCTTCACGTAGCGGGCATCTTCTTGACGCACGGCCAAGGTCAGCCAAATGCGGTCGGGATCGGCGAGCGTGTAGAGAATCGTCGAGGCGTCGCCTACCTCGCACACGACGCTTTCGGCCGCCACGATCGCTCCCGCGTAGGGCGCCCGCACCGGATACAAATTGGCCGAGCGGTT
>CAZPED010000124.1:0-8197 GCA_964585335.1 uncultured Planctomycetaceae bacterium
TGGGAGCGATGCGGTCGGCGGCGGCTTTCACTTCGTCAAGCGCATTGCCCATGGCGACTCCCAAGCCGGCCCCGGCGATCATCGGAATGTCGTTCACATCGTCGCCGACGGCGCAAATCTCCTCGGGACGCACGCCCCACTGCTCCGCCAAATGGCTTACGCCGGTCCACTTGCTTACGCCGTGCGGGGCAATCTCGCACATGAAGCCCTCGTAGCGCGGGCTGCGCAACACGTGAACGTACAGGTCGCCAGGCAGCTCGCGTTCGAGATCGTGCTGCAAGGCCAGCATCTGCGGGCGCGTGCCCATGACGAAGCCGGCGAAGATGTCCGGCGGCGGCGCCGTCATCAGCGCGGGCGTCACGCGCTCGAAGCCCTCGTTCTTGCGATAGAACTCGGCCAGCAGCGGGTGAGGCGATTGGCTGGGGGTGCAATAGAAGTCGAAACCCTGGTCGAACGTGTCGGCATAAAGCACGGCTGCGAAGCCCGTGCGGGCGACGACGTCGAGACAGCGCTGGAGCACGCCGGGTCTAAAGGTGGCCCGAAACAGCGTGTGGTGATCTTCGGCCCGCTTGATGAGCGCGCCGCTGGCCGTCACCAGGGGCACGTTCAATTCGAGCGGCTCGACGAGCGGCAGCACCCGGCTGTAGCGGCGTCCCGTGGCCAGCACGATTTCGATGCCGGCCCGGCGGGCTCGCAGCACGGCCTGCCGGGTAAGATCGCTCAGCTCGTGACGGCTATTGACCAGCGTGCCGTCGATGTCGATGGCCAACAAGCGATAAGGGGGCATGACGCGGCTCGAGGGTGCAGGCAGACGGCAGAGCGGGCGGGAACGATTGTGTGCCGTCCATTATCGCAGGACCGAGCATCCGCCTCTAGTGCGAAGCCGCGCGAGCCGCGGCGCACACCGAGCACCTACGCGTCACCGGCCAGTCAGGAAGTTGCTTCCAGGTCGAGCCGCGACCAGCGCATTTTCGACCTTCGGCCAAGCAGGTAGACGGGCACTCCCAAGGCGACGGGAATTGCCGCCAGCAGGAGCAGGCCCCGGGCATAGGCGAGACTCGCCTGGAGCATGAACAGGGACGTGCCGCAGAATATTAAAGGTGGCACCGGGTACAGAGCCATCTTGAAGGGACGCTCGCGGTGACGGTCTCGAAAGCGCAGCACAAACAACGCGATGCCAGTCAGTAAGAAAAACGTCCAAAAGATTGGCGCCGACGCGGCGACCAGCGTTTCGAATCCGCCGTGGTAGTCCTGCCACGGCAGCGCGGGAAGTCGTAGCGAGACCAGGCAATCGTCGATGGCCTGTCGTCCGCGGTCTGTGCCCACCAGGGCGATGAGCCCCACTGAAACCGCGGCTTGGGCCACGATGGCGCCGACGGGCACCGCCAAGGCACGATTCTCGCGCGCCAACATCGCCAGCACACGGTGATCGTCGCCGAGCACCCGCAAAACGCGCGAGCCCGTGAGAATCAGCCCATTGATTGCGCTCAAGGCGGAGATCATGACGATGACGTTGATTCCGTTGGCGACGCGCGGGCCGGCTACCCGGCCGAGCACTTCGGCGGCGGGCGTGGAGCATTGCCCCGCGCCCTCGAAGCCGAGCACCCACAAGTAGCTGGCGTTCACCAGCAGGTAGATCAGCGTGATGATGCCGATGGAGAGCAGCAGCGATCGCGGGATGTTGCGTTTGCCGTCGCGCACCTCCGCCGAGACAAAGGCGGCGTCGTTCCACCCGCCGAAGGCGTAAAGCACGAAGACCAGCGCCAGGCCGAAACTGCCGCCCGACGGGGCCGAGGCCGTGGCGCGGGCTTCCGCGGGCGCAAAGAACAATCCGGCGACGACGATCAGTGCCAACCCCAGTATTTTGCCGGCGGTCAGCAGGTTCTGGGCCAGCTTGCCGACGACCACTCCGAGCAGGTTGACGATCGACAATCCCGCGACGGCGCCGACGGCCAGCCACACGGCGCTCACCCGGTCCGGCCCCAGCAGCGCAACGCCGTAATCGGCAAATGCATAGGCCATGGCGCCGATGCTGCCGGTCAGCACGATGGAAAGTTGGGCCCAACCGAAGAGGAAGCCCACGCCAGGGCCAAACGCGCGGTTCAGGTATTCGTAGTCGCCCCCCAAGCGCGGATAGGTCGTGGCCAGTTCGGCATAGCAGAGCGCGCCGCACAACGACAGCGCGCCCCCCAAGACCCAAACTCCCATTGCTTCCCAAGGGCCAGAAACATTCTGGTAAACCAGCGGCGGCGAGACGAAGATCGCCGTGCCCACCACGATGCCGACGATGATGGCCACAGTGTCCCAAAGGCCCAGCCGTCGCCGGGCGTTTGCCTCGTCATCAGTGCCTTGGCGGGCCGCCGACGGTGTGGCGGGGTTCGTGGAATGCATTGCGGGCATTGTCGCTTGTGGTTGGGGAGAGGGGCCTGGAACCAAACGCAAGTATCAATCCTCTCGCTTCAGCCAGCCGCCCGGATTGAACGTGAGTACCAGCGCCTCGCGACCAGGGTCCTGCTTGAAGTGCCGCCCCTCGGGCGTGGGCAAAAACTCCTGCAGCGCCGCCGTGGGACCGACCGAGCCGGGAAAAATCGGCACGCCGTCGGAGTTGGTGTCCTCGACGATGAGGTAATTGCCGGGACTGACCAGCGGCGCGTAGACGTCCAGCTCCTTCAGCACGTAGTCTTTTTCGTGCACGGAATCGAGCACGACCATGACGCGCTTGCCGCGGCACTTTTGGCGAATCTCGTCGACGACCTTCGGATCGGTCGAGCTGCCGTGGATGAAATCGACGTGCTTTTGCCACAGGGGCAGCTCGGCTGCCTCGCGACAAACGTCCTCGATATCGACCGTGATGACCTTCGAGTTCGTCAGGCCCAGGCCTTCCAGCGCGTGTGCGAAATACAGCGCGGAGCCGCCGCGAAACGTGCCGGTCTCGACGATGACGTCGGGTCGGGTCTCGTAGATGATTTGCTGCATCATCCACAGGTCACAGGGGTTCTTTTGAATCGGGATGCCGAGGAACCACATGTTTTGCCAGACGTTCAGATCGTGAAACAGCTTGGCGATCTCCTTCTGCTGCTCGATGGGGATTTTCACATCCCGCTGGGCCACGATCTCGGCGAACGCCTGTTGCATCGCGGTGGCTTCCTGGGGATCGGCCCGCCGGGGCTGATGGAAGTGCGAGGCGTAGCCGGTTTCCTTTCGCAAGACCAACCACGCGGCCACGACCGTCAGCACGGCAATGACACAGAGCGCGCGCATGTCCTTGGGTGATTTCATGTTTTTTTCTCGTCTGCGGGGTAGCGTCACGCCTGAGCGGGTAACCGTCCGTCCACCACAACAATAGCTTTGGACCTGAGCGATCTGGCCGGCATTGTGGGCGCGGCTTTGACGATCGTTCCGATTGCCCGGCGACGGAACCCGGTTGGCCGCCGCGGCACGCCGGCGTCTGCCTGAAACTTGATCCCGGGCGGCAGTGCCCTGGGCGACGGATGTCGCAGCCGCCTTCCAGCGGCTTCAAGGCGACCTGGCCGCACGAGACCGGCCACTTCTCGGGGCGGATCTAGCTCGCCCGGCAGGCAAATGGCCAAGTGTTGCGTACCGGCCATTGGTGTAGGTGTGCATTGCCTGGCGCACGGTGATAATTGGCCCCTTAGGCGGGGCAGATACGAGGTCTGGCATTTCACTCCTTCAAAGTTTGGGGAAACGCTCATGACCGCGAATCTATCAAAGGCACGGTATGCGACGACGAGGCACAACGCTTGGGGACGGCAAATCGGCTGGCTCGTTCTGACGATCTGCGGTGCGTTGCCGGCAACGGCACTGGCGACACAATACGACTTCCTCACTGTCACGGGCAACAATACCCCGGGCAACGCGGCATCGACAACCTTCACGAGCAAGCATGGCAACGGGGTGATCACGGTGAGTCACGTGTTCTCGTCGCCAGCCGCGGTGGGCTACGCAGACAACGACAATTCGCTGATTTTTCCATCGCAGTTCACGACGCTGTTTCCCGGAACCGGCCAGGTGCAGGGGCACCTGGCGATGACCGTGTATGGGGACGCGAACAATCCGGGTCCTGGAGGGCCCGTCAATACTTCGCAAGTCATTTTTACCCTTACGGGCTACACGGGCTCGTTGCCAACGCTGGCATTTGGTATTTGGAACACGACCGACGAGGTCGCGTTGCCGGCATACAACGTGATGCTGCTCGACTCGACCAACACGTTCGTTCCGCCCACGACATTTAACTTGATCGGCAACCAGGACAATCAAACGCAAGTTGCCGGCCGGCATCAAATGCAGTTGAACACGGCCACGGGAGACATCACTGCACCCACGCTGATCAACGCCGGCGGCGTTCATACGGATGCCATGTTCTTCGACGGGATTTCGACGGGCACGAAGCAGATTATCGTCACAGCCAACTTGCCACCCCTGAATAACATTGGCGATGGCGTCGGCTATTACTTCGCCGAGGTTGTTCCCGAGCCATCGAGCCTGGTGCTGCTGGCCATGGGATTGGCAACGACTGGCCTGCTGGGGCTTCGACGGCGTCGAGCGACACGCCGCGACTAGCTCGCCCTGCAGACTTCGGACTTCACAGTTCGCCCCGAGGAGCGTCGGCGGCGCGGCTCTTCGTCAGGTCGGCCAAGACCTGACGAGAGCCGACGCTGACACTGCGCATCAATCGCGCCAGGCAGCCAGCTGCGCAAGGCCATGCATCGGCTGGCGCGACGCGCTGTAACGGTGCCGCGAAGCTCCTGGCCAGTTGCGACTCGGCGTAGCCACTTCTCGGCCTGGGCTTAGCCGATTATGATTGTGTATTCTCCCGCCCAGCGGCAGGGCAACTGGTGGCCGGCCCCCGATTGCCAACCGTTCCGCTTTAGACCCCGCGCACTTCGCTATGCCTGAGTTCGTAACCGTTGCCAAAGTGGGGGCCATTCCGGAAGGTACCGGGGCGGCATTTCCAGTGGGCGACAAGCTGGTCGCCGTGTTCAACCTGGGGGACGGCGTCTACCAGGCCATTAACGACCTGTGTCCGCACATGGGGGCCTCGCTGGCCGATGGTCCGCTGGAAGGGGGCGTCGTGACTTGCCCCTGGCATGCCTGGAGATTTCGCGTCAGCGATGGTACCTGGTGCGACAACCCGCGCATCAAAACCGACGCCTACGAAGTGCGCGTCGTGGGCGACGAGATCCAGGTACTGACCAAATAACGCACCGCGGCGCACGAACTTTTTTCGGTTGCCCGCCAGAACCGTGCGCCGCGACTCGCTGAGCTATTGAACTGCAGCGCTACAGCGTGATCGTGTCGCCGGGTTCGAGTACTAGCGGCTCGGCCTTGGTTTCGGCTTTGACCCGCGCGGCCCAAGCGCTGGCATCCTGGGCAATCGGTGGCCAGGTGTTGTAGTGCGCTGGCGCCACGCGTTGGGGCGCCAGCAGCTTGATGGCGGCGATCGAATCGTCGGGGCCCATGGTGAAGCGGTCGCCGATCGGCAGCACGGCCAGGTCGAGCCCGACCGAGCCGATCTGCTGCATCTCGTCGAACAGGCCCGTATCGCAGGCGAAGTAGATTTTGTGGTCGGCAAGCGTGAGCAGGAAGCCGCCGGGATTGCCGCCATTGGCGCCGTCGGGCAGCACCGAGCTGTGATGCGCGATGGTCAGCTTGACGCGGCCGATGGGCAATTGAATCGTCCCGCCGATGTTCATCGGCTCGGAGTGCTTCGCGCCGTGCTTGGCCAGCCACTCGCAGATTTCAAAGTTGGCCACCAGCGTGGCGCCCGTGCCCTTGAGAATCGAGGCCGCGTCGGCCACGTGGTCGAAGTGACCGTGAGAGACGAGTACGTAGTCGGGCTTGACGGCGTCGGCCTTGATCGGCGCGGTGGGCGAATCGTTCAAGAACGGGTCGACCAGTACCGTCTTGCCGGCGGTGGTCAAAAGCCAGCAGTTGTGTCCGAGCCAGCGGAGCGTGGTGGCCATGGATGCGCCCTTTCTGAAGAACTACTTCCGCAAGTTGGCGTTCATGTGTTTTTTGTAGCCCTCGACGCCGGGCTGACCGTAAGGATTGACGCCGATCAGCCGGCCTTCGACCACGGTGGCCAGCATCATCATCTGGAAGAATTGGCCCAGCGTGGCTTCGTCGAGCCGGGGCAGGTGCAGGTCGGCCGTCGGGCGGCGGTCTTCGGCATAGGCCTGGTTGGTGCCAGCGATGGCCGCGCTCATGATGTCAACCAGCGTTTTCGAAGACAAGGCGTTGAGCTGATCCTGGTCGTAGGTGGAAGTGCCCACGCTCAGCGGATCGCGGCGCACCTGGTCGACAATCAGGTTGGTGATCAGCTTGTCGCGGCGGCCTTCTTGATGCTGTTGGCCGCGCGAGTGCAGGTCGCGCGTGTTGACCACGGTGATCGGCGTGGCCCCTTTTTCGTGCTTGCCCAGGCTTTCCGAGAGCAGCTGATCGTACCACATGCCGGCGGCTTCGAGCCCCTTGCCCCAGGTGGAAAGAATGCGAATCGTGGCGCCGCGGAGCGTTTCCATCAAGTGGCAGACGCCGACGTAGCGCAGTACGACGTTGTCGGCCGGGGCCGCGGTGCGGAAGTGCTCGTTCATGGCCGCCGCGCCTTCGAGCAGCTTGACGACGTCGAGCCCCAGGATGGCCGCGGGCAGCAAACCGACGGCGGTCAGAATCGAAAACCGCCCGCCCACGCCGTCGGGAATCGGAAACGTTTCGCCGCAGCCGAGCGCCTTGGCCAGGTCGAACAGCCGGCCCGACTCGCCCGTGACCGGAACGACCAGGTCGGCGGGTTTGAGCGACGTGCCGGCCAGCGAGCGCGTGAGTACGGCCAGCAATTGACGAAACGCCACCGCCGTTTCCAGCGTGCCGCCGCTTTTGCTAATGACCACGATGCCAAACCGGTCGGCCACGTCGTTCCCCGGCGCCGCGGCGATCAAGTCGATCAGGCCGCTGGTGGCGTCGTTGTCGACGTTGTTGCCCTCGAAGTAGATGCGCGGCTTGCCGCCCCGCTCGGCGCGGCTTAGTTCGTTGTAATAGGGATGGCAGCAGCCTTCGAACAGCGCCCGGGCGCCCATGTACGAGCCGCCGATGCCGAGCACGACGACGCGATCGACCAGCTCGTCGAGCCGGCGCGCGGCGGCCAGAATGCGGCCGAGCTGGCTCTGCTGGCGGCTGGCACGGTATTCGTTGAGCAGACGCTCGGGAAGTTCGATGAAGCCGGCGTCGAGCGGATCTTTTGCGGCGGGAACTTTGCCCCCCGCTTTCCACAGCTGGGCGTCTGCCAGCACTTCGGCCCGCGCGGCTTCGAGCTGGGGCGCCAGGGCCGTGAGTTGCTGGGGCGCCAGGCCGGTTTCGGGCAGCATGACGCCGGCGGGATCGTAGCGCAGCGGGGCGATGGAAGAGCTCATGGGGGTATCCGTATGCCAAGGCGTGAGAAAGTTCCTGCCAACAGCCGCCTACGATTGGTGAGGATATCCCTCCAGCGGCAGACTGCCAAGAGGCGGCGCGGCGGGGCCGGCACTGGGCGCGCGGCCGATCGCCTTTTCGACTTGTGCGCTGGGCGGATTTTGATACGACAGTGGAATCGCCAGCTCACGCCCCCAGATGAATTCTAACGATCGAGGTAACCGGACATGGACATGCACGAATTGACCCGTGAATTGAAAGTCAAGAACGGCTCGAAGATCGTGATGCTCGTGGCCGACGGCTTGGGCGGATTGCCCTTGGAGCCGGGCGGAAAGACCGAACTGGAAACCGCGCGCACGCCCAACCTCGACGAGCTGGCGCGGCTGGGCATCAGCGGCGGCAGCATTCCGGTCAAGCCCGGCATTACGCCCGGCAGCGGTCCGGGACACCTGGGGCTGTTCGGCTACGACCCGCTCGAATACCGCATCGGCCGCGGCGCGCTCGAGGCCACGGGCATTGGCTTTCACATGCAAGAGCACGACGTGGCCGTGCGCGGCAACTTCTGCACGCTCGACGCGCAAGGCAACATTACCGACCGCCGCGCGGGGCGCATTTCGACCGAACAAAGCGCGCCGCTGGCCGTCAAGCTGCGCGAGGCCAAGGTGCCGGGGGTCGAAGTGTTCGTCGAGCCCGTCAAGGAGCATCGCTTCGTCGTCGTATTTCGCGGAGCGGGACTTGGCGGCGACGTACACGACACCGATCCGCAGGCCACGGG
>CAZPED010000125.1:0-8185 GCA_964585335.1 uncultured Planctomycetaceae bacterium
CAGAACCACGGCCAGTTGACCGAGGCCCTGCAAAAGAAAATCGACGAAGTCGTGGGCGAATTCTCGCTCGACAAGGATGACTCGGCCCTCAGCCGGCTGGTGCGCAACGTCGATCGGGCACAGAGCACGATCACGCGCGAGTTTTCGCTCGACAACGAATCGTCGGCCCTGTCCCGCCTGGCCACGATTCTGCAAAACACCCGCCAGGCGATCGACAGCAACCTGACGCTCGACGGCGAGAGCTCGGCACTGGCCCGCCTGCGGCGCGAATTGTTGTCGATCCTCGAAAAGCACACCGAGGCCAACAGCTCGTTCCAGGAAGAAGTGAAGGTCGCCTTGGGCAAAATGATTGCCCGCCGCGAAGAGGCCGACCGCTCCACGCAACACGGCCTGATCTTCGAGGAAGCCGTCAGCCAATACCTCGAACATCACTCGGGCCAGTGCGGCGACATTGCCACCCGCTGCGGTACGACCACTGGCCTGATCAAGCACTGCAAAGTGGGCGACTGCATCATCGAGCTCGGCCCGGACAGCGCAGCCCCGCAGGCCAAAATCGTGGTCGAAGCCAAGGAAGACGCCGGCTACACGCTGCCCAAGGCCCGGGCCGAAATCGAAACCGCCCGCAAGAATCGCGATGCGCAGGTGGGTCTGTTCATCTTTTCCAAGCGGACCGCGCCGGCCGGCATCGAAGAGGTCTTTCGCTTCGGCAACGACGTGTTCGTGCTCTGGGATCCCGAAAACGGCGCCACGAACCTGCACCTCAAGGTCGGCCTGACGCTGGCCCGGGCGTTGTGTATTCGCACCGAACAGCTCAGCCAGGCGCAGAGCAAGGACTTCGAGGCCATCACCAAGGCGATTCTCGAAATCGAAAAGCAATCGCAGTTTCTGGGCGAGGTGAGCACTTCGGCCGAAACCATTCGCAAAGGGGCCGACAGCGTGCTCGAAAGGGTCCGCAAGACCCGCAACTCGCTCGAGCGGCAAGTCGAAGTGTTGCAATCGCACATTGGCGACCTGCGGCACGCGGCCGAAGCCGGCTCGGGCGGCTAGATCGCGAAATCGCGTGCCATCGATTTGGAAGTCGTCATTGCCGCAGGAAGTGCGGCCAGATGGCGTCGCTAACGAGCAGTCCCGCGCGCGACAGCCGCAGCCGATATCCCTCGTCAACGAGCAGGCCTTGCTCGACAAAGCGGCCTAGCGAGGGTCCGGCCAGCGCATCGACGGTCCACCCCGTCTCGGCCAGAAACGCCTCGCGCTCGACGCCCTCCAACCGTCGCAAGCCGAACACCAGGCGTTCGCGGGCGCGATCCTCGTCGTCGAGTTGTTCCGCCTCGGCCACGGGCGACTGCCCCGCCAGCACCCGATTTAAATACGTGGTCGTACTGCGGTGATTCATCTCGCGGCGTCCGGCCACGTAGCGAGCCGCGCCCGGCCCTATGGCAAAGTAGCTGCCGCCGAGCCAGTAGGTTTCGTTATGCCGGCAGCGGTAGCCCGGCCGGGCGAAGTTCGAAACTTCGTAGTGTTCGAAGCCATTCGCGGCGAGCGTATCAATTGCCGCCAGGTACATGTCGCGCTCCAGTTCTTCGTCGAGGCGTCCCAGGTCCCCGGCCAGCAGCCGGCTCCAAAACGCCGTGCCGCGCTCGAACGTCAGACCGTAGGTCGATACGTGCTGTGGCCCCAGTTCCATGGCTGCCGCCAGGTCGGCCAGCCAAACCTCGAGCGATTCACCCGGCACGCCGAAGATCAAATCGAGCGATACTGCCTTGATGTGCCGCTGCGCGGCGCGCACGGCCGCACGTAGCGACTCAGGCGTGTGGTCGCGTTCGAGCACGCGCAGCTTGCGGGCGTCGAACGACTGACCACCCAAGCTAATGCGATTGACGCCCCGGCTGGCCAATAGCGCCAGGCGGGTTTCGTCGAGATCGCTGGGGTTGGCCTCGACGCTGAACTCGCCCCCGGCGGCCAGCGGAAAGTGCCGCAGTGCCGTGTCGAGCAGCGTTTCGAGCGCCGCGGGGGGCACGTGCGTGGGCGTACCCCCGCCGAAAAACAGCGTGTCGACTTGGTGCGGGCCGCCGAGTGAACGCATTTCGAGCTCGACGGCCTGCAAGTAGCGCGGCACCAGGTCGTCGCGCCCCGCCACGAGCGTGAAGTTGCAGTAACCACAACGATGGCGGCAAAACGGCACGTGCAAGTAGGCGGCGCGCGGCGGCGTGGTGGCGTGATTCGTCGGCATGCGTAATTCTACTTGCACCGGGCCAGCGGCCAGCCTGGCAGCTCACCGATCGGACGCGCCCCCGCCCCGCTACAACCAGAGGTGCAGCCGTCCATCCAGCAAATCGGGCAGGTGACGGCCCACCAGGTCGCGAATCCGCTTGACGCTATAGCGCGTGCTGAAATGCGAGGCGATGATCAGCTCGTTGCGAAACCGCGAGCGCCGCTCGACCACGTCGTCCAGGTGCATGTGTCCGAACTTGTGGATCTTGTCCTTGCGGTGCGAAGGAGCCACGAAGGTCATCTCCATGACCAGCACCTGGGCCTCGTACAAGGCTGGACAACTATCGAGCCCCTCGGGCGCGCTGTCGCCCAGGTAGCCAAACAGCGGCACGCGGCGCTCCTCGGTCACTTCGGTGCCGCCTAACCGCAAATCGCGAATCTGCGGGCCCGTGAGCGACTGGTATTCGGCCTTCAGCTTGCGGCGGCGTTCCCACACCACGAAGCCGAACGACGGCACCGTATGCTTGGTGGCCGACACCGTCACCACGTGCTCGCGCGAGAGCTCGATCTCGGTGCCCTCTTCGATCGGCACCAGGTGGCAGGGCATCCGGCCGCGGTCGAGCCGGGTGAACAGCTTGAGGATCTTTTCTACTGGCTCGATGGCGCCCGCCGGCAGATAAATCGTCGGCGGCTCCATTTTCATCATCCGCCGCCGGGCCACGTACACCGGCAGCGCGGCAATGTGGTCGAGGTGCGTGTGCGAAATGAACCAGGTCGAAGTGCCCATGAACTCCCAGGGATGGGCCCCCAGATCGAAGCCGATCTTCAGCTCGGGTACCCGCCAATAGGATTGCACGGCCGCGCGCGAGTAGCCCTCGATCGTCAGCTCCTTGTGAACCAGCGATTTGACGGGCGCGTTATGAATCATGTCTGGTCGTTTCCCACTGCACGCTGGTCGCACTCCCCGCGGGGCACGCGCGACGAATCCCCAAGTGTAAAAGCCCCCGGCTGACGGCGAAAGGCCCACCGGGAACTGTCCAGCTGGGTTATACTTGGTGGTCGGAGCGGTTTTCTCGAATCACTGGACCGATGGAGGCGGCCCCATGCTCGCTGCCAGCAACTACGCGCTGACGATCTGCTTGCTCCTGGCGGCCGATCCGGCGGCGACGCCCCAAACCGCGGCCAGCGACAAACAAGCTTTGGCGGCCGTGCAGTCGTACGTGGGCCAGTGGCGCGGCGTGGGGCAGCCCAAGCGTGGCTCGAGCCAGGGGGCCTGGACGGAAGAGGCACAGTGGTCCTGGCACTTCCACCAGGGCCGCGCCGAGCTGGTGGCGCAATTGGACGGCGACAAGTTTTTTCGCGCCCTGCACCTGCGGCCCGCTGCGACGTCCGGCGAGTTCCAATTAACCGCCATTCCGGCCGATTTGCAGGCCGATCCTGCCGAAGCGCCGCAGTTTCGCGGCAAACTGGCCGATGGCGTGCTCGTGCTCGCCGCCACGGCACCCCAAGCCGACTTGCCGGCGCGAATTTCGATTCGCCTTGTCGCTGGTGGCGACCGCATGCTCGTGCTGTACGAAAAGCAATTGGGCACCGGCGCCTATGCGCGCTTGGCCGAGGTCGGCTCGACCCGCCAGGGAAGCGACTTTGCCAAGTCGGCCGCCAGCGGACCCGAGTGCATCGTCACCGGCGGGCTGGGCACGATTGCCGTGATGTTCGAGGGCAAAAAGTATTACGTTTGCTGCACCGGCTGCCGCGAATACTTCGACGAAGATCCGGCCCGCGCCGTGGCCGAATATCGCGAGCGCAAGGCCGCCGAAAAAGCTCCGAAGTAACGCACAGTCGACTACTACGCCGCCACGCGCTGGGCCAGCGCCCGGGCCTCGGTGCTTGGCTCGGGCAGTTCGAGAATTTCGGGATCGGGCATTTTGCGGGTGCGCGTGGCGAGCGTGAGCATGGCGGGCAACATGACCAGCGACGTGAACAGGCAGCAGGTCACGCCCAGCGTCAGCACGCGGCCCAGGCTTTGCAGGCCCTGGTGCGTGGCGACCATCAGCGAGCCGAAGCCGACAAGCGTCGTCAGCGCGTCGACCAGCACCGCCACGGCCGTGCCTGGTGACATTCGATACGGTCCCGGACATTCGCGGAACTCGTGCACGATGTGTACGCCGTAGTCGACGCCGATGCCGAGAATCAGCGGCAAGGCGATCAGGTTGGCCGGATTCAAGGCAATGTCGAGCATGCCCAACAGGCCGAACATTTGCAGCACGCCCACGGCCAGCGGCAGCGCCGCGAGCAGGGCATGACTCCAGCTCTTGAAGTCCAGGACCAGCACCGCCAGGATCACCAGCAGCGAGTAGATCGCGGCCTCCTGGTAGCTGCGCTTCATTTCGAGCGAAGCCTCGTGCGCTTGCAATGGATTGCCGGTCACGTGCGGGTCGACCGAGCGGACCTCGCGCACAAAGTTACCCAGCGCCGCGGTGTCCCATATGTCGCCCCGGCCGTAGATCTTTAGCAAGTGCTTGCCGTGCTGCCCCACGAACCGGTCGACCAGGCTGGCCGGCAAATCCGACAGCGCGGGGGGCTCGGGGTTGCAAATGCTCTTAAGTATGTGCAGCCGGCTAAGCAAGTCGCCCGCCATTTCCTGCTGAAACCGCGACAACTGGGCATAGCAATCCGACAGCGGCATGCGCCGCAGCAAATCGCGCACGATCTCTAGCTGGCGCACGCACTTCTCGTCGGTCCGGCTCCGCGCCATCACCTCTTGCACCTGCCCCAGGGCCTGGCCCAAGCGCTCGGGACGATCGACCGAAACCAGGTCGGGGCGTTCCGGCAGCCTGGCCAGCCGCTGCTGGATCCGCTCGATGATCGGTTGCTTGAGTTCCAGATCGACCGGCAGCAGCGACACGATTTCTTCGGTCCGCTCGACCGAGCCCAGTTGCAAAAACTGCGCTTTGCGCGCGAGCAACTCCTCGCGGCTATCGGCAATCGACAGCGCGTACCAAACGCTCTGGTTGCATTCGGCCAGCAACTTTTTCTCGAGCGCCACGCTCTCGAGGCCCGCCGCCTGCATGTTCAGCAGGTTATTGTCGTACCACAGCCGGGTCAGGCCCAACGATACAAACGCTGTCAGGCCGATCGTGCCAACGAGCGTCAGCCGTGGAAAGCGGGTAAACGGGAGCAGCCATTTGTGCACGGCAATCGGCCGGGGCATGTCTACGCCCCAACCGCTGCGGTCGACCAGGTAGATCGTGGCCGGCAGTAAAACCAACTCGGCAAGGGCACAGAGGATCAGGCCGCCGCCGGCAATGATGCCCAGCTCGGCCACTCCCTTGAAACTGGTCAATCCCGCGGCAAAGAACGCGATGGCCGTGGTGATCGCACCCGTGGTGATTGCCGGGCCGGCGCCCCGCGCCGTTTCCAGCAAAGCCTCTTCGCAGTTCTGATTCTCGCCGCGCAACTGCAAATAGCGGGCTACGTAATACACGCCGTAGTCGATGCCGATGCCGATCATCGTCACGGTGAACGACACGCTGAGAATGTTCAGGTGCCCCACGGTCAACGTCACGTAGCCAAACGCCCAGGCCATGCCGACCAGCAGAATCGCGTTGGCCAACAGCGCGTGCCGGGCGCCGCCAAAGCCGGCCACGAATAGCAGCGCCACGCCAATCATCGAGACGCTGCTGGCCCAGAACATCGAGGTCTGGCTGGCCCGCATCTCGTCGTTTTCCATCACCGGCAGGCCGGTCAGGCCGATTTTGATTTCGGGATGCCGGGTCTGGGTTTGGCCAATCAGCTTCCGCAGGGCGTCGGTGGCTTCGGTGTAGTGATTGAATCCGTCGTCGCCGCGGGCCAATCGCAATAGCACGAAGCCCAGCTGCCCCTGTTTGGTCAGCAGATACTCGGAGTTGAGCTCGCTAAGAATCGCGAACGACGAAGGCATTTCGGGCCAGGGCGACTGATAGCGATGCCGCTGGCTGAGCGATTCGCCCAGGCTGGTCGACAGCCGTTGCAGCTTGTCGCGCGCGGCGCCGGCTTTTTCCGGGCCAATCTGGTCGGCGGCCGCCATTTGCCGCGACAGCCCGACCGTCATGTTGCTGAGGTTCAACGGCGACCAGTCGCCGGCCAGAATTGGGCCGAGTTCAGCCAGAAACTGATCCAGACCATTGAGCTCTTCGGGAGACAGGTAGTGCAAACCCTTGGAGCGAATTTTGCCCAAGTCCACTTCATGCAGCACGGCATGAAAGAGCTGATCCTCGCGGGCCAGGGCCTTCGAGAGCTCTTCGAGCACCGGCACCACTTGCTCGCGGCCAGCACCCTCGACGACGATCACGGCGTCGTCTTCGTCGCCGAATTCCTGGATGTATTCGTTCCACAGCTTGCTGTAGCTGCTGTTGGCGTCGACCAGGTCCATGCGGCTCGTCTGGTAACCGAGCCGAGTGGCGGTCAGATAGCAGGCAACAGCGGCCAGCCCAAGCGACACGGCCAGCGTCGTGACCGGGAATGCCAGAATGAGACGAGTGCCCCAGACAAATGGGCGCGCGAGAAAAAGCGGTTCAGCTTGCGGTCCCTCCATGGACGGTTGCGCTGCCTCCCTGATTCGTCGTGCGGCTCGTCGTCTGCCGGCGCTACGTCCCTGTGGCGCCCCCAAAAGGTTCGGCATTCTAGCGGGGGGCGGCGCCAGGGTAAATACGAATTGGCCGCAGCAGCAACGACTTCAAACCGCTGAGGGAACTACGGTTAGCACGCTGCCGCGATGCGCAAAATTTCACCGCGCCTCAGACCCCCGGCTGCTAGCACCACCCGTTGCCAGCAGATGCCCTCAGTCGGGCAGCGGCTTGCCCTTGGTCTCGGGGCAGAACCAGATCAGTACCATGCCTGCCAGGTACACCAGGCTCATGATCGAGCACATACGGGCATAGTCCTTGTCGAAATAATCGAGCAGCCAGCCGCTTTGCAGCGCGCCCACAGCCGCCAGCACGCGGCCGAAGTTGAAGGCAAAGCCCTGACCCGTGGCGCGAATGCGGGTGGGAAACAGTTCTGGCAAGTAAAGCGGCAGCCAGCCGTAAAAGCTGGCCGTCACGCAGCCGGCCATCGCGGTGAGCAGCAGAAACTCCGCTCCAAACGCATCCTGCGTGCGAAACAAGTAGCCGCAGACCAGCAGCGAGGCCACGCACAACAGGAAGTACGACCAGCGGCGGCTAAACCACTCAGCAAAGTAGGCAGCCACCAGCGTGCCCACGATGGCCCCCAGCGACGAGCAGATTTGCGTGTACGAGGCGGCCGACTTGGCATACTCGGTCCCCTCGGCCAACTTGTGCGACCAGGGGGTGACCCATTGGATCGAAGCCCAGGTGCCAATCAGCGCCATGCCCCCCAGCCCCGTGCCCAAGAGGGTCTTGCGCAGGATTTCGGGGGCAAAGATCTCGCTGATCCGCGCCGCCGGGGCCGAGCTGGCGGCATGCTGCCAGCGCTCCGATTCGGGCACGAAGATCCGTACCAGGAACGTCAGCAGGGCAGGCGTAGCGCCAATGAACATCAGCAGCCGCCAACTGGTGTTTTCCGAGCCGACCAGCCGCGCGATCGACAGCCCCACCAGCGCAATCAGCAAAAAGCCGACGTTCGAGGCCGCGCCGATCAAGCCGGCCAGCATTGGCCGCGACTTGCTAGGCCAGACCTCCATGACCAGGGCCACGCCCAGCGACCACTCGCCACCCATGCCCAGCGCCGCCAGAAACCGCAGCACGGCAATCTGCCAGGGCGCTTGAGCAAAGCCGCACAGGCCGGAAAAGATGGCGTACGTCAGTACGCTCCACACCATGGCCCGCACGCGGCCGATGCGATCTCCCAACCAGCCGAACAGCAAGCCACCGATGGCGGCGCCGATCAGAAAGCCGGCCGTGATCCAGCCCATCCAGTTTCCCTCGCTGGCCCCCGGCCCCATCAGGTCGAGCAGCGCGGGCCGGGCCACCAGCGG
>CAZPED010000126.1:0-8173 GCA_964585335.1 uncultured Planctomycetaceae bacterium
CAAGTTATATGTGGCCTCGTCGGCCTCGACGCGAATCAGCGATGGCCGCACGTCGTTGATGGCGAAGTAAAAGTCGTCGAGCAGGACGTCCGACAGCGCCTCGGGAAAGGCCTGCTGCGCGGCCGGAAAGAAGAATTGCCAGAAGGCCCGGCTGCGGCCAACCAGGTTTTCCCACATGCGCGACTGCGACTCGTGAATGCCCAGCGAAATGGCTTCTCCCGGCGGCAGACCATACTGATCGGTGCTCAGCCCCTGGTCGTAGATGCCGTGACCGGCCTCGTGCAGCGTGCCAAAAAACGCGCCGTTGAAGTAGTGCTCCTCGTAGCGCGTCGTGATCCGGCAATCGTTCGGCCCCAGTCCCGTGCAGAATGGATGCGCCGTGACGTCCAATCGGCCACGGCGAAAATCGAAGCCGATGTGGGCCGCGGCATCGCGGGCAAACCATTCCTGCCGGTCGACGGGGTAGCGACGCGTCAAAATCTTTACGTTCGGACGTCGCTTGCTTTCGGCAATGGCCGCCACCAGCGCCGCCAGCGCCTCGCGCAGCTCGGCCAGCACACGGCGCACTGTGGATGTTTTCTCGTGGGGCTCGTAATCATCCAATAACGCGTCGTAGGGGCAATCCTCGTAGCCGAGTGCGTCGGCCTGGGCTCGCTTGAGCTCGAACGTCTTAGCCAGCAGAGGCTCGAACAACGCAAAATCGTTCGTGGCGCGCGCAGATTGCCAGGCGTGTTGTCCCAGCGACGCGGTGCGCGTCAGTTCCTCGACCAGCGATTGGGGCAACTTCACTCGCTTGTCGTACTCGCGCTTGAGTTGGCGGATCGTCGTGCCGGCGTCGCTGTGCGGATCGGCGGCCAGGGGGCTGTCGGCCAATTCGACCAGCCAGTCGCCCAGGCGTGGTTCGGTGCGGCGCTGATGGATGATGCCGGCCAGCAGCGTCAGTTGCTCGGCCCGATATTCGGCGGCCTCGGGGGGCATCATGGTCCGTTCGTCCCAGCCCAAGGCCGCTTCGGCGGCGGCCAGCAGGGCGGTTTCGCGGGCATGGTGGCAAAGTTGCTCGTATCGCTGGGCGAATTTAGAAACCATTGGGCGCTCAAAGGGACTAAATCGAGATGCCAACGCCGGTGGCCAGGCAGTCATTGGCCGGCATTCAGCCCGTGCTGACTTCGGGCGTGGTTCCGCGAGCCTATAACGCACCATGGCCGCTGACAAGCGGTCTTGGAGACCAGAGGCTGCCTCCAGGGCCTTAAGGGGGCCGACGTTGCAACGAACTGGCATCAAGCCGCCCGCGGGAGCCAGACTCGCGGTTTGCCGCCTTTGGGGGTAAGGCTATACTTGGAACCGAGTCGATCGGCTGTTTCGTCCCCCCGTGGGAACTCTCGCGCACCCCTGTTGATTGTTTTCGCTCATGCCCAAATACGTCGTGCGAACTGGGGTGATGCGGGCTCTGGGGGTATTCGCCTCGAGCCGCGACGAAACCTACCTGCGGTCGGCCGAGGTCGTGGTGCGGACCGACCGCGGCCTGGAAGTAGGGCACGTGCTGTGCGAGGCCACGGACGCGGCCGTGGCTCACCTGCAAGAGCCGGGGCACGGTCAGATCTTGCGGACCATGACCGCCGACGACGCCTGCGAGCGCTCGCGACTGCTCGATCAGGCTCGTCAAGAGTTTCTTAGCTGCCAGCGGTTGATTGCCGATGCGAAGCTGGACATGCAACTGGTCGACGTCGAGCACCTATTTGGCGGCGAGCGCGTGGTGGTCTACTACCTGGCGGAAAATCGGGTCGACTTTCGCGAGCTGGTCAAGCAGCTAGCGGCCGAATTTCAAACCCGGGTCGAGATGCGGCAAATTGGCGTGCGCGACGAGGCCAAGCTGCTGGCCGACTACGGCGATTGCGGTAAACCCGTGTGCTGCAACACGCATCTCTCGGAAATGCCGCCCGTTTCCATGAAAATGGCCAAGATTCAAAAGGCCACTTTGGACCCAACGAAGATCTCGGGGCGCTGCGGAAGGTTGAAATGTTGCCTGCGATATGAATACGATACGTATGAGGCGCTGCAAAAGGAGTTGCCGCCGCTCGGTGCCGACGTCGTCACGTCGCGTGGCCGGGCGCGCGTACTGGCCCAGGAGATTCTGGCCGGGCAACTGCTCGTCGAGACTGAGGACCACCGCCGGGTTCTGATCGACGCCAGTGAAGTGCTCACCGTGCTGAAACGCTCGGGGGGCCGCGGCGCTCCTGCCGATCGTCAATAAGACTCCCGATTCACTACTTCCCCACGTGGCCATGCTCGATCCCGCGCACCCGATTGCTAAACTGCTGAAAGAAGACCGGCGCTACAAGATCGACGCCTATGCGTTCGTCTTCGAGGCGCTCAACTACGCCCATTCTCAACTCGGGATGGGCACCGAACGCCCGGCCGACGCCGAAGACGAACCCGAGCAAGAGGAGGGCGCGGCGCGCGAAGCCGAGCGACACCTGACCGGCCAGCAACTGTGCGAAGCGATCCGGCAATATGCGCTCGACCAATATGGTTACATGGCCCAGTGCGTGCTCAATAGCTGGGGCGTCACCTCGACGAGCGACTTTGGCGAAATCGTGTTCAACCTGATCGGCATCGGCCAAATGCGCAAGACGACCGACGACCAGCGGTCGGACTTCGACGACGTGTTCGACTTCGACACCGGGCTGCGGCAAAGCTTCAAGATCACGCTGCCCGAAGCCTAAGTGGCAGCCGTTTTGACAATCCAAGGATGTTTTGTCATGTCTCAGCACGCATCGACCAGGCCAACCGTGGCCGCCAGCGCCGAACCGGCCGAGCCAGCGCCGCTGGTCAAGCGCCCCTGGCTGTTGGGGCTGGCCATCGCGCTGCTGGGGCTATGGCTCTGCTTTTTGGGCTACATGGCCTTCCGCTAAGCGTCTGACAATCAGCGGACGGCGATCGCGAGTCGTCGAATTATTCGCCAGCGATGGCAAAATTTTCGCCGCACTTCAAGGCGACCCTATGTGAAATCCGCGGCAGTGTCTGGTTCGAGCGCCAGGCGCGAGATTTGCAAGGCCCGGGGGGCTCGAAACTTGTCTTGGCCGCGGGGCTCTGCGAGAATTTCGCTGCGTCGGCCCTCGCATGCTGCCAGCGGTCGTCCACTTGCCAGGAGTATTGCCATGAATCGCGTCGCGTCACTGGGATTGGTCACTGCACTGGTGATCGCACTCGCAGGCAGCCAATTTGCCCCTGCCGCTCCTGTATCCTTCGACCATCAGAAGTACGAGAGCACGATCAACAAAGCGATCGAGTATCTGCGCACCAAGGGACAAGCGGCCGACGGTTCGTATAGCGCCGAAGTCGGCCCCGCGGTTACCGCGCTGGTGACCACCGCCATCTTGCGCACCGGCCGCTCGGCCGATGATCCGCTGGTGGCCAAAAGCCTGAAGTACTTGCAGGGTTTCGTGCATGCCGACGGCGGCATCTATGCCGAGAACTCCAAGCATCAGAACTACGAGACCAGCCTGGCCATCCAGTGCTTTGCCGCCGCCAATCGCGACGGCCGCTACGACGCGCTGTTGAAGAATGCCGAACGCTTCGGCAAGGACTTGCAGTGGGACGACAAGGAGGGGCACGATAAGTCGAGCCCGAACTACGGCGGCGCCGGCTATGGCAACTCGAAGCGCCCCGATCTCTCGAACACCGCATTCCTGCTCGACGCGCTGAAGTCGCTGGGCCGCGGAGCCGATGACGAGGCCGTGCAAAAGGCGCTGGTCTTCGTCTCACGCTGCCAGAACCTGGAAACGCAATACAACACCACGCCGTTTGCCGCCAAGAACCCCGACGGCGGGTTTTACTACACGCCTGCCGCCGGCGGATCGAGCCAGGCGGGCAACACGCCCGAGGGCGGACTGCGCAGCTACGCCTCGATGACCTACGCCGGGCTGAAGAGCATGATTTTCGCGGGGCTGGGGCCCGACGATCCTCGGGTCAAGGCCGCTGTCGAATGGCTCGGCAAGCATTACACGCTGGATGAAAATCCCGGCATGGGCACCGCCGGTCTGTATTACTACTACGCCGTGTTCGCCAAAGCGATGCAGGCGCTCGGTAAGGATCAGTTCACCGACGCCGCAGGCAAGCAGCATGCCTGGCGCGACGACTTGATTAGTGCCCTGGCTGCCCGGCAACAGCCCGATGGCTCGTGGGTCAACGAAAATGCCCGTTGGGTCGAGGGCAATGCCAACCTGGCGACGGGTTACGCGCTGCTGGCGTTGACCTATTGCCGCGAGAAGAACTAGGCGTTGACGACGCCGCGAAATGGCCGTGCCTAAGCTTAGCAACCGATCGTCGCAAGTCGCCCGCGTGCTCGCGGGCGATTTTTTTGCCCGGCCGGCGCTCACGGTCGCCAAGGACCTGATCGGCAAGCACCTGGTGCGCCGCCTGGCCGACCGGGAAATCGCGGCGCTGATCACCGAAACCGAGGCCTACGTCGGCCCCCACGACCTGGCCTGCCACGGTAGCAAGGGACGCACGCCGCGAACCGAAGTCATGTTCGGCGCGGCGGCCCATTGGTACGTCTACTTCATCTACGGCATGCACTGGATGCTCAACGCCGTGACGGACGAACCAGGGCATCCGGCGGCCGTGCTGATCCGCGGCGCGGCACAGTGGATCGGTCCCGCGCGGCTGACCAAGGCGCTCGAAATCGACAAACGGCTTAACACGCTGCCGATGACGCCCGCCAGCGGGCTTTGGATCGAAGACCGCGGCTACCGCCCGCCGCGCGGGCGGCTCAGCCGCACGCCACGGATCAACGTCGACTATGCCGGCCCGTGGGCCGCCAAGCCGTATCGCTTCCTGCTCGCTCCGCCGTACGAACCGGCGGAAATTCGCGAGGTGAAGCGCTCCGCGGCGCGAGGGAAATCCACTCAGTCTGGCCGGTAGTTTGACACCGGGCAGACGGTGTGCGACAGTGTCGACCGGCGTGCTGGCGCGGAGTTTGGGCCCGCCATTCCGCACTCCACCAATCCACCAGGCGGGAGTCCGTCATGCATCGCGTTTGCTTCCTGTTGTCGCTTGTCGGCTGCCTCGTAGCGCGCGGTAACTGCCAGGCTGCGGAATACGAGTTGCACCGCTTCAAACCCGTGATGTTGACCGACGTCTACTACTCCGAGGGCGCCAACGTCGGCGACGTCGATGGCGACGGCCAGGTCGATGCCGTTTATGGGCCGTACTGGTTCAAGGGGCCCGATTTCACAGAGAAGCACACCATCTACAAGCCCAAGCCGCAGCCGCGCGAGCGCTACGCCGACCACTTCTTTTGCTGGCTCCACGATTTCAACGGCGATGGCCGCCAGGACGTGTTCGTCGTCGGCTTTCCTGGCACCCCCGGCTACGTGTACGAGAATCCAGGTTCGGCCGTACTCGATGCGCCCTGGCCGCGTCACCAGGTGATCGACTCGGTGTCGAACGAGTCGCCGCAACTGGTCGACCTGGTGGGCGACGAGCGGCCCGAGTTGGTTTGCACGCACAACGGTTATTTCGGCTACGCCACGATCGACTGGCAGCAGCCTTTCTCGGCCTGGACGTTTCACAATATCTCGCCGCAAACGGCCCCCAAGCCTTTCGGTCACGGTCTGGGAATTGGCGATGTCGATGGCGACGGCCGCCGCGACATCCTCACGCAAAGCGGCTGGTTCCAACAACCGGCGGCGCTCGACGGCGACGCGCAATGGACCTTTCATAAAGCCGATTTTGCCCGTGCCGGCGGCGCCGAGATGTATGCCTACGACGTCGACGGCGATGGCGACAACGACGTGATCACGAGCCTGGCGGCTCACGAGTTTGGTCTGGCCTGGTACGAGCAGTTGCGCGACGGCGAGCGAATCGTCTTCAAGCCGCATCTGATCATGGGCTCCAAGCCCGAGGAGAATCGCTACGGCCTGGTCTTCAGCGAGCTGCACTCGGTTAACCTGGTCGACATCGACGGCGACGGGCTCAAGGACATCGTCACGGGCAAGACCTACTGGTCGCACCATAAGCAAAGCCCGCAGTGGGATGCCGGGGCCGTGGTCTACTGGTTCAAACTGGCTCGCACGCCGCAGGGCGTCGATTGGATTCCCTACCGCGCCGCCGACGACACGGGCATTGGCCGCCAGGTGACCGTGGCCGACGTGAACGGCGACCGCTTGCCCGACATCGTTGTCGGGGGGATGAAAGGCGGGCACGTGCTGCTGCACCAGCGCGAGGCGGTTAGCGCCGAGGCCTGGAATGAAGCCCAGCCGAAGCCACAGGCGGCTGCGGCGGGAGCCCAGTAGCCACGAGGTGGCCGATCAGCCGACCTGGGCCAGCACGTAGGGGCCCTTGGGAATTACCGCGATCGTGGCCCGCGGGCCATATTCGGCCAGCGACGCGGCCACGGCCTGCTCAACACTGGGCGCGCTTTCGACAAACAGCCCGTCGATCGTCTCGGCCGGCAGTCCGTCGCTCACGACTTTCACCTTGGCCTTGCGGCGCACCTTGGCCAGTTCTTCCAGCTGCCACTGGTCAAGCACGAAATACTCTTTGCCCAGCACGCGCTCGACGAACTCTTCGAGGCTCGGGTGCTCGCGGAACAGTTGCTGGAACTCGGGGCTGCCGATGCCCTCGGTCAGGCTGGCCGCCAGGATGGTCGTACCGCCTTGCTTGACGACCGGTAGCGCGCCGGTCATGCCTTTGATGCACTGGTAAAACGTGGTGTCGAGCGGGTAGCCGGCCGAACTGGTCACCACGATGTCGACCGGCTCGGGCAGCTTGTCGACGACAACCTGCTTGACGAACTCGACGCCTTCCAGGAACGCCTGCTCCATGTCGCCCGCCACGAATTTGAGCGGCCGGCGCTGGGCGTCGATGACGACGTTGACGATGAAATCGCAGCCGGCGTGCCGCGCGATCCAGGTATTCTCCTCGTGAATCGGGTTGCCGTCGAGAATGCCGCAATCGGCCCGCGGATGCTCGATGAAGTCGGGGCCGTGCCAGACCTTGACGGTCTCCAGGCCGGCAATGCCGGGGCAAATCACTTTGCGGCCGCCGGAAAAGCCGGCCATCAGGTGCGGCTCGATCAGGCCGATCGTGATCTTCAGGTCAGCACGAACATAGCGCGAATCGATCCAGATCGGCACCCCGCGCGGACTGACGCCCAGGTACGTATGCTCGTTGATCTCTTGGCCGTGGTGATCGACCACGCGATAGCGGGCGGCAATTTCCGCACCGACCATCTCGATGATCTCGTCCTGGGTGCTGGGCCGATGCAGGCCCGTGGCCACGAGAATCGTGACCTTGTCGCGCGGAATGCCCGCCTCGTGCAGCGTGGTCAGCAGGGGAGCCAGAATCAGCGCGTTCGGCACGGGGCGCGTGATATCGCAGATGACGATGCACGCATCCTTGCGGCCCACGGCCAACTCGGCCAGCGGGGGCGTGCCCGTGGGCCGAGCCAGCCGCCGCTCGAGTTCGGCGGCCGGATCCACCAGCGGCGGAGCATCCTTGTAGGCCAACTGGCGCACCGGCGGGGCGTCGGGCAACTCCACCTCCAGCCCGGTCCGACCGTATTCAAGCCGTACGCGCATGGGTGCAATCCCGACGGAGCGGGCCTGGGGCCAACTACTTCTTCTTGGCCTCGGGCTTCTTGGCGGCAGCGGCCGGAGCAGCGGCACCGCCCTCGGCGCCTTCCTCTTCCTTCTTCTTTTTCTTCTTCTTCATCGCCAGCTTAAAGACGCGCACCTTGGGCAATCCCAACGGGCTGGCGCCTTCCTGCCAGCGGTCGGCCTCTTTCAGCTGGGCCAGGCGTTCGGCCCGCGTCAACACGCTGCGGCTTCGAACCATGCCGCGGCGAATCCTGAGGCTCTTGTCCATGGTCATGATCGGGTACTTCCTTCTAAATCGCTGAAGTCGCGCCGGCCGGCCCGCGCTGCTGTCGAGTCGAGCGGCCACTGCTTGTTTTGTCAGGCGGACCCCCTGACGGCGTCCGCAGGGCCTAGCGCCCAAGCGACTTAGTATAGGGCGTCTTCGCAGGTCCGACAAGCGGGGGTTGGCCGCCGTTTAGCCCCCGATTTTGACGTCTTTTTCTCAGCCTCGCCCCCCTTCACGCGCCCACTGCCTACCAGACTCCAAATGATCGTCCCGCACCTGGCCGCCGGCCGTACAATGGTGCCGATTG
>CAZPED010000127.1:0-8152 GCA_964585335.1 uncultured Planctomycetaceae bacterium
CCCAGGACGTCGGGTTCTCAGTCCGAAAACCGGGGTTCGACTCCCCGTGGGGGTACTTTTATCAAGCAAAGCCCCGGCCTTTAAAAGGTCGGGGCTTTTTGTGTTGGCGGGGAGCACAGCAAGCGTGACTGCCGCGACTCGCTCTTCAGGGCGGCTCAGCCAGGCGATTTCGGCGTGCGTTTCCAGCTCGCCGCCTCGTCGTCGCGCCAGGCGCACCAGCCCAGCGGCAGGTCGGCTAATTCCGCGATTCTTGGCTCGATCTCCCGCATTCTCCGCAGGCTCGTTACCGCAGCCTCTTGCAAGGTCGCGCGTGCGTCCTGCGAGTGAAACTGCCAAGCACCATCCTCCGCATCGTGAGTTACGTAGTGAACCCAGCTGAGGCCGTCGAGGATGCGCACGTTGGTAAAGACCGCCGTATTCGGCGGGTCCAGGAACGGCCATTGCTCGGTCGACTCGCCCTCGATAACGCACCCATTCGATACTTTAGACGTAGTCCGCTGCCATTCCCATCGCACTGAAGGCGACGTACTCGTCAGTAGGGGTAGGTTTATCAGCCTCAGACCCCGCGAGCCACTCGTCGAGCGCGTTGTCAAAGGTTTTCGGCCCTTGACGTGAATCCAGTATAGTGGATACTCCATCCACTATGAAAGAAACGGCGGCCAGCGTGAACGACCAGATTGCCGAGCGGGTGCGCTCCTTGCGCGCGGCGCTGGGGCTTTCGCTCGAAGCGCTGGCCGAAAAGAGCGGCGTCAGCCGGTCGATGATCTCGCTGATCGAACGGGGCGAAAGCAGCCCCACGGCCGTGGTGCTCGAAAAACTGGCGACGGCACTGAACGTCACGCTCCAATCGCTCTTCGTGGCCTCGACCGACGCGGCGCGACGATCTGGCGCACCGCTTGCACGGCGTGCCGATCAGCCGCAATGGCAGGACGCGGCCTCGGGCTACACGCGGCGCAGCGTCTCGCCGCTATGCGAATCGCAGGCGGTGCAAATCGTCGAGGTGCATTTTCCGCCCGGCGGGCGCGTGGCGTTTGAAAACGGCGGCCAGCACGCCCACGTGTGTCAACAGGTGTGGCTGTTAACGGGCGTCATCGACATCACGCTGGGCGGAGAAAGTCATCGCTTGCACGAGGGAGATTGCCTGGCCATGCAGCTCGACCGTCCGACCATGTTCCACAACCCCACGCAAAATCCCGCGCGTTATGCCCTGGTGATTGCCGCCGAGCCAGCGGCAAAGTGAACGCCGGCGCGGCCCGCTTGCCCGGACGTCAATTTGTAGCCGATCGCAGCGAAAGCCAGCGAACCACAGATACTGAACGAAACCAAAACGCGGTGACGCAGCGGCCAGCCAGTCCGACGCGGTAGCGCACCTTAGTCGAAGCCGAAGGGGGATCAACCCGGTGATGAACAATTTAGTCTGGAGATATGTCGGCTGCGGCGTCGAGGGGCAGCGCTTCCTGATCGAAGGCGTGGACGTCTCGAATCACGAATGGCGTCCCACGGACGAGCCGCGCGTCACGGTCGACGACCCCCACTACAAACGGCAGCACGAATTCGACGTCTGGGAAGTGGAGGCGAACGGGCGACGAGTCCGATTTGCCGCCGGCGAATTCTCCAACTGCATCTGGGGCTATTACCGACGCGTCTGATGCCCACATCGCGGGGCGCGGGACAAAAGAGCCGCCAGCCGTCGGGCCCAGTCACGAAGCATTCGAAGCGCCGCTGGCAGCCCGTTGAGAAACGCCTTCGTGGCATATTTCAACCGCGCCAGAAGCGCGTCCGTGCGATCTCGCGGTCCGGCAAATACCTAACCGGGTTGCTAAGCTTCCGAGGTTTGCGTCGGCCCACGTTCCAACCGCGCGGCGGTGTCTTGCCGGTAGTAGCCGCGCAGCAGGTCGTACAGCCGCGGATGCTCGTCGCGCAAGTCGATCGGGCAGTCGAAAAAACACTCGCTGGCCACGGCGAAGAACTCGGCTTCGTTCTTGGCGCCGTAGGTATCGAGCAGCGTGGCCCGGCCTTCCTCGGCGTCCTCGATCAGCTGCTCATACTCGGCCGTCATCACTTCGTGCCAGCGCTCGCGCTCGCGCAGGGTTTCTAGCGGCGGGGTGCCGTTGGTGCTGCGGTCGAGCATGTCGATCTGGTGGGCAAACTCGTGCCACACCAGGTTGCGGCCCTCGCCAGCATGATCCGAGTCGTACCGCACCTCGTCCCACGACAGAATCACGGGGCCACGATACCAGCTTTCGCCCAGCCGGTCCGCTTCGTCCACGATCGACCAGCCTTGCTGCCAGCGCTCCTCGGGCACCGTGTAGCCCGAGGGATAAACCAGCACCGAGAGCACGTTGCGAAACGGCTCGCCATCGATTCCCAGGGCCATCAGGCAGGCGTGCCCGGCGATGGTCACGCGCATTTCGTCGGTGACGGCGAGCCCCGCGCAGCCTTCCCAGCTTTTCTCCGCGACGAAGATTTGCACGGCCTGGCGCAGCCGGGCTTGTTCATCGCGGGTCAAAAACCGGTACTGCGGCAAATTGTGTTCCAGGTATGCCAGCCACTCGGCCGGAAACGGCGCAGCCAGAATCCGCTGGCGTCTGCGCTGCCGCAACCAGGAAAGCAACATGATCGCCCTTTGCGCTCTACAGGGTCCAACCCGCGCGGTACTCGCGGCGAATGTACTGGTCGGCGTCGGGGCAGTTGGGGGCCTTGAGCGCCGCGGCGTCCCACTCCAGCTTCTGCTGGTTGGCGCGGTACGACACGTTGCCAAGCAGCACGGCCTCGGCCAGCGCGCCCGAGTAATCGAAGTTGCAGGTCGTCGGCCCGCGCGACTTGCAGGCTTCGGCCCACTCGGCCCAGTGGCCAATCGACTTGGGAATCGATTGCGCGGGCGGTTGCGGCGTGGTGCCGTCGTTCATGAAGTACTTGTGCGTGCCGTAGTCGGCCAGCAGCTTGCCGCTGGGGCCTTCGAATAGCACGGCAGCGCCTTTACCGTACGGCTGCACCCAGTCGGGTTTCCAGTCGCCGTGATACCACGTCAGGTGTACCGGCGGCTGGTTGCCGCGGGCCGGAAAGTGATAGTCGACCCGCATGTTGTCGGGCACGTCGTTGTCGCCCTGCGAGGCTTTTTCGCCCTTGCCCTCGACGCTGGTCGGATAGCGCAGGTCGAGCGCCCAGAAGGGCAGGTCCATATAGTGGCAGCCGAAGTCGCCCAGCGTGCCGTTGCCAAAATCCCACCAGTAGCGCCAATTGAAGTGGAAGTGCGACGGATGGAACGGCCGCATCGGCGCGGGGCCAATCCACAGGTCGTAATTAACGGTCGAGGGGGGCGTGCCCTCTTTCACCCGCACGCCGGGGCGGTTCGTGTTATTGATCCAGACGTGTACCCGGGAGACGGGTCCCAACTGTCCGGCCTGAATGATCTCGACCACGCGGCGGTAGTTGTCGCCGGCGTGAATTTGCGTGCCCATCTGGGTGACGGCTTTCTTCTCGGCCGCCAGGTTGCGCATCTGCCGCACTTCGTACACCGAGTGGGCCAGTGGCTTTTCGCAATATACGTCCAGCCCGCGGCGCAGGGCCCAGGTGACGGGAATGGCGTGCGTATGGTCGGGGGTCGAGACAACGACGCCGTCGAGATTCTTTTCCTCGTCGAGCAGCTGGCGGAAGTCGACGTAGGTTTTGGCCTTGGGGAAGCGCTCGGTCATCTTGCCCAGGTGCAGCGAATCGACGTCGCACAGGGCCACGATGTTTTCGCTTTGCAGGTTGTTGATGTTGTCGGCGCCTTTGTTGGCCACGCCGATGCACGCCAGGTTCAGCTTCTCGTTGGGGCTGCGCGCGGCCAGCACACGGCCTGGCACGCCCAGCGCGCCGGCGGCCACGGTCGCCGTGCCGGCCAGGAATGCCTGTCGCAAGAATTCGCGTCGTTCCAGGTGCTTCGACATCGTCGTGGGCTCTCCGCAATCGGGAATGGGTTGGCTGGTAGGCGGCGCGATCGGCGCCATGATCTTTGGGGGCAGGGACGAGGACAATTGGCTCGCCGCGGCTCAATTGTGAATCGGCGGCGCGGCGCCGTCAACCGACGGGGCCGTTTCGGCAGCCGCTTCGGCCGCCAGCGAGCGCGGCCAAACGGTCGATTCCGTGGGCTCGTCGAGCAATTGCGCCTGATTGAGCGGCACGCCCAGCAGGCGCCCCTGCGCCGGCGGCTGCGGCAGCCGGGCGGTTTGCGGTAAACGCATCAGCGGACTGGGGGGCGGCGCGTCGACCTCGACCAGGTGTTCGATCAGAATCCGATGCACTTCAAGCACGCTCAGCGGGTGGCAGTGCAGCTCCGAGTGGTCGGCGTTGACCTCGATTTCCGAAACCGCACCCTCCAAGTGAGCGCTCGAAACAGCGACCACGCCATCGGTGTCGCCGCCGACAACCTTGCCCAGCAATCCGGACTGGGCGATGTGGCCCACGATGTTGTGATACTTGACCGCCGGTGGCCGCCTGGCTGCCAGCATGACCGGCAGCACGGGCGAGTCGGGCGCCAGCGAGTCGATGCTGGTCGTCACTTTCAGCATCGGATTAGGATTGCGAAACAGGTCGGGGTTGTCGGCAACCAGCTCTTGCCGGCCGTTAACCAGCATTTGCGGCATTTGAATCAGCTTGCTTCCCAGCCAGCGCGTGGGCGAGTTGGCCGCCGTGCTGCCGCGGAACGGCGTGCCGATCGTAATCACGCGCCGCACGGACGGATTGGGAGCAAAGAAGAAAGTCTGAGCCAGGTTCCGCTTGGTTTCGTCCGACGCTTTGACGAGCGAAAACGGCTTCTGGCTGACGATGTTCCAAAAGTCGTTGCGGCTGTCGATCGTTTGCAAATGCGCGACCAGGCCGCCCATGCTATGGCCGACCAGCACCATCTTGTCGAGCGCCGGCTGCCGCCGCTGCGGATCGATGATCTGTCGCGCCTCGGCCAGGTCGCGACGCAATTGCGCCGCGCTCAGCCAGAACGGCTGACCCGTGGGATACAGATAGAACCAGAACTGGTAGCGGTCGCGGATTTCCGGCGCGCCCCGCAGATCGTTGAACATTTCCATCCAGGTGATCGGGCTGGACCAGAGCCCGTGGATCATCAGCACGGGGATTTTTCCCGGCTGGTAGGGCTCGAGCATGTAGAGCCCTTGCAGTTTTTGCACTTTCGAGGGATCGAGCAGACCGGTCGTCGACGAGTCGAGGTCGCGCAGTTCCTTCTGATTAAGGGCATAAGCCAACGGCGTGGTCAGGTCGCTCTCAAGCGGTACCCGCCGGCCGTCGACGCTGATTTCCGAGCGGTTCAGCGAGTCGTACAACTCGATTTGCACGACGTGGTGTCCCGGCGCCTTGTCGGCATGCCGCATCACGCGCGTGAAGGCCGTGACGGGCACGCTCATTCCCGGCGGGTAGAACTTTTCTTCGGCGCTGGTCGAACTGTGCCGCTTGCGCACCGCGATCAGCGGCACGCCCAGCCCATAGCTGTGATAGTGGTTCTGCAGGCCGTTGACGTCGTAGTCGGAGACGAAGCGGAACTCTTCGAAATCGTCGGCACGCCAGTTGGTGCCGCAGAGGACGATCGACAGGTCGACCGTCTGATTGGCCGTGCTAATGGTGTGCGTCGAGCCGGGCTGCATGCCGCCTTGTTGCTTGACGATGCGCAGCGCGCTTTCCAGCGCGCTGTTGTACAGGTCGCAGGCGCCGCGGAACTGGGGGTCGTACGGGTCGCGATAGCGGCCGAAGCGGTCGTCGAACAAGTAGTTGTAGGCGTTGACCACGGCCACGCCGTGCATTTCCATGGCCTTCTGGCGGCTCATCGACTCGCTGCGCCGGCCGGCCAGGTAGGCCAGCTCGGCGATCGAATATATTTTGTCGGCCGAAGGATCGTGCTCGTTGATCTCGTGCAGCTTGCTGATCAGCTCGACGCGGTGGTGCTTCAAGTCGTCTTCGAGGTTGTAGCGCCGCACGAGCAACAGCGTGCGGTCGGTCGGCTGCGGCCCGGCCGGCGAAAGCAACTTCAGCGAGTTGGCCAGCGGGTTGTAGGGCGACTCGCGCACGCGCACCCAGGTCGTTTGCGCACAGCCCGAAACCACCAGCGCCACCACCACCAGCAACCAGGCAATTTGCCTGGGGCGGCCGTGGGCTGGCCGCGGTGCGGCGGCACGCTTCGAAGTGTGCGGTGGCTCGAACATGTCGCGGTGCGAAGGCCGTGGCTGTTAACAAATTGCGCACACTGGGCGCAGCGGCGGCCCCTCTCGCGGTCCGTCGCGGGGGCGAACGATAGGAACTCGCCCGTTTTTCGACAATCCCGCTTTGCAGGTCGGGGGGCGCGCAAAAAATTCTGTAAACTATCGCCGCGAACATTTTTGCGCCTTCGGGCATCTCTTGCTTCAAGCGCCGCCCGGCGGCATGCTGGCAAGCAGCTGCCAGCGAAAACTCGGCGAAGCAGGGGAGAGCAGGAGGGCGGGTGAAGTCATGGCGAGCGATCATCAAGTCGTGCTTACGTCCGCCAACCTGTGCCTGCGGCCTTTCTGTCTGGCCGACGCCGAGGCCATCTGCGCCGCCGTGCGCGATTCGCTGCCCCAGCTGCAAGTCTGGCTGTCGTGGTGCGACGACCAATACACGATTCAAGACACGCTAGCGTTTCTCAACGCTCGTGCCGAGGCGCTGGAGCGCGACGGTGAGTACGCCTTTGCTATCGTCGAGCGCGATAGCGGACAGTTCCTGGGCGCAACCGGAATCAACCAGGTCGACGCTGTCGCCCGGCGCGCGAATCTGGGGTATTGGCTGCGCACCTCGGCGACAGGTCGCGGCATTGCCACCCGCGCCACCCGGCTGCTGGCCCGTTGGGCCTGCGACTCGCTGGGTTTGCAACGAATTGAAATCGTGGCCGCCGTGGGCAACCTGGCCAGCCAGCGCGTCGCCGAGCGGGCTGGCGCGCTGCGCGAAGGCGTTGCGCGCAACCGCCTGCGCGTGCGCGACCAGACGCACGACGCGGTTGTTTACTCGCTGGTGCCCAGCGACTTTGCCGGCGACCAGTGACCCCGGGGCTGACCACAGCCACTTTGCCCGGGCCCGGCCGCCCGACTACAGTAGAACGAGGTGCGGCCCAAGCGCCGCGCGGACCGATCCGGGGTCGGTTGATTCTCGTTTTCGCTTGCAAATCGAGGAAGTGGCGCCGCGTGACGGTCGAGATTCCATCCGAGAAGCTGGCCATCGAAGGAGGCAAGCCGCTGCTGCCGCCACCGCCGGCCTGGCCCCCCGATGACGGCGAAGTGCGCGAGGCGCTGGCCGCGGCCGCCCGCGACGGCAGTTGGGGCCGCTATCACGGTCCGCACACCGAATCGCTCGCGCTGGACCTGGCGACGTTTCATCAGCGCGAGCACGTATCGCTTTGCTGCTCGGGCACGCTGGCCGTTGAACTGGCCCTGCGTGCCGCGCGGATTGGCGCGGGCGACGAAGTGCTGCTGGCCGGCTACGATTTTCCGGGCAACTTCCGCGCGATCGAGGCCGTGGGCGCTCTACCCGTGCTGGTCGACCTGGAGCGCGACGGCTGGACGCTCGATCTCGAGCAACTTGCCGCGGCGTGCGGGCCCGCGACGCGGGCAGTCGTCGCTTCGCACTTGCATGGCGGGTTGGTCGACATGCCGCGGCTCGTCGAGTTGGCCCAGCAGCGCGGGCTGGTGGTGGTCGAAGACGCTTGCCAGGCCGCCGGCGCTACGATCGCGGGCCGGCCGGCCGGAGCCTGGGGGCACGTGGGCGTGCTCAGTTTTGGTGGCAGCAAGTCGCTCACGGCTGGCCGCGGCGGAGCGCTGCTGACCAGCGACGCGCAAATGCACCAGCGCGCCAAGGTTTATGCGGAGCGCGGCAACGAGGCGTTTCCGTTGAGCCAACTGCAAGCGGCCGTGCTGCTGCCGCAGCTGCGGCGTTTGGCCGAGCGAAACGCTCGCCGTCGCGAAAGCGTGCTGCGCCTGTGGCAACAAACTGCCGATTTGCCGGCGCTCAAGCCGCTGCCGGCGCACCGGCCGGGCGATTTGCCGGCCTACTACAAGCTGGCCTGGCAATACCTGCCCGAGCGAGCCGGCGGTCGCTCGATCGACGACCTCGTGGCCGCGCTGCAAGCCGAGGGCGTGCCAATCGATCGGGGATTTCG